>CAYJJW010000088.1:0-8836 GCA_964370555.1 uncultured Treponemataceae bacterium
GTGTGTGTTTCCAATATCAATAGTTAAAAGCAATTGCAATAATCTCCTATATTTGCTATTATATCATTATGGATAAACTAATTCAACCCAGAGTATTAAAAGGTTTTCGCGATTTTTTACCAAATGCAGAATTAAAACGCGCATTATTAATTGAAACATTAACAGGTGTTTTTAGAAATAGAGGATTTGTTCCCATCGACACACCAGTCTTAGAGTATTCAGAAATTCTTCTTCGTAAAAGTGATGGAGAAACTGAAAAACAAGTGTTTCGTTTTGAAGATAACGGAGGCCGAGATGTTGCACTTCGTTTTGATTTAACCGTTCCTTTTGCACGTTTTATTGCAGAACATAAAGATAAATTATATTTCCCATTTAAACGTTATCATATTGCTAAAGTATGGCGTGGTGAAAAACCACAAGCTGGGCGTTACCGCGAGTTCGTCCAATGCGATTTTGACATTGTTGGTTCAGATTCTGCCCAAAGTGACTTTGAAATTCTAGCCCTTATGAAAGCGTCTTTAAGTGCAATAGGTGTTGATAATGTAACTATTCGCATTAACCACAGAGGCCTTTTTAATGCCTTTTTAGCAAAACTCGATATAAGCGATAAATCAGAAGACGTACTTCGTACCGTTGATAAATTAGCAAAAATTGGTAAAGACGAAGTAATAAAACAACTTGAAGACATTACCGCTTCAAACCAAAAAGCGCAAGATATTTTAACCTTTATTGCAGGTGATAAAGACTTTGATTCTACTTTAAAACTCATCGGAACCATGGCAGGTGAAGGTGAAGTAGTAGAATCTTGCGTAAAGAGATTACAAGATATTCACAATTTACTTGTAGCTACAGGCATTGATTCTACCTTTGTTCTTGACCCATCAATTACCCGCGGTCTTGATTATTATACCGGTTTAGTATACGAAACATTCTTAAACGATTTACCAAGTATTGGATCTGTGTGTTCAGGCGGGCGCTATGATAATCTTGCAGGCCTTTATATGAAAGAAAAGGTTTCAGGAATCGGCTCTTCTATCGGACTTGACCGCCTTGTTGCAGGTTTAGAGCAAATTGGAAAAATTGATGAAACGGTATGCTTTTTAGATGCAGAAATTCTTTGTATGAATGAAAGTTTATTTACTCATTATCAAGTTGTTGCAGAAAAAATGCGAGAACAAGGTGTGAGCGTAGAAGTATTTTCAGAAAATAAAAAGATAAATCAACAATATACGCTTTTAGAAAAAAAGGGTGTACCGTTTGGTATTGTAATATATGAAGATCAAGCAAGTCAAAATGTTCTTACGCTTAAAAATCTTAAAACAAGAGAACAATTTGAAAATATTACGATTGAAAAGGCAGTAGAAATTCTAAAAAAATAATAATTTTGCCACAAGAAGCATTATTTTGCTTCTTGTGCTGCAAAGTTTGCCTGAAGCTTATTTGCAAAAATGTGTATTTCACTTTGTGATAACCAGCCATTTTCAAACTTATACCAAAGTATATTGTTATCACCAATTGATGTTCCAATTATTTCAACAACATCACCAATTCGTCCATATGAAGAAATAACAGATTCTGTGCTTGCTTCATTCATGTACGAAACATACGGCTCTGAAATTACCGCCCACTGATTCGACATTGCAAGGTTGTCTGTTGTTGAAACATCGATAGGAACATATTCTTCATCAGAACAAGAGAAACATATCATAAGAGAAAAAAAGAGAATAAGAATTTTCATTATAGGAATAAGGCCTGTGGAACTAAAAAGTGAAGTAGTGCTACTATTAAGCATGCAATACCAACATATTTTCTTCCGTTTACAAATATATTTTCAAATAATGGATTTAAGCTTATCTCAATTTTTGAGCTTGAAACATAAAATTCATACAATAAACATGCACCACCTATTAATCCTACAATAGCTGGTATAATATCGCCAAGGATAGGCACATCATTTGCTGTTACTGTTAGTAATTTCATTAAGCCTGAAAAAGCGGTAAGTATTCCAACAATGAGTCGGAAATTCTTTGTTTCATAAAAAGGCAAACCGGCAATTGTTGCCTCTTGTGCATCTTCTGCCAATGGCTTCGATAGGATAAGTAAAAGACCTGTCAGTGTGTTAAAAACAACAGATAGTAAGTAAAATTGAATCATGTCTTCCTCCAAAAGTCATTTTGGTACAAGTAAACTACTCTTGTACGTTTGTTTTTAGTTCCAAGGTTTTACCGTTTAGTAAAACTTCACATTCTATAAACATTATATCATACTTTGAAAATGTTGTCCTGTAAAAATTCTCTTTTCCATCAAAAATTGAGTGAATGCTGGATTGTTCAACAATGGTGTTTTCGCTATCTAGAGCATAAAAATATACCGAAACAGGAATATCATCTTGCACTATTGTTTCATCGGCTTTTACCGTAACAAAGGCACTTTCTTCAAACTTAAAAGCTGAAAGTGAAAATGGTATACTGTCAATTGTTCCGCTTTTACTGTCTAAATCAATATTTGTCGCAAATAATATCATAATAATAAGTAGAACTATGCTTCCTAGTAAAAAGCGCGAACTTTTAGTGTGAGTAAGGGATTTAAAAAAGCCCTTCGGAGGTAATTTTTCAGATCCATCATAGTGTGAACGTACAATGTCGGGTGCTCGTCGTACTCTTTCATCTCTGTTATAATAAAAATGTAAATTTTCTTCACTTATAATTTCATCATCATCTGTCATTGAGTTTACTCCACAATTGAGTTAAGAATTGTATCTGTTCTCCACCAAGAAATATCTACTTTATCTTCATATGCTACCATCGCAGAAACAATACCATTGCTGGAAAGTGAAAAATCTTGAAAAACAGATTCAGAGAGAGGAATTTCAATTTGGTGTCTAACAATTCTTTGAGAATCTTCATGGGTTACAAGAACCGATAATCCTATGTCATCAGGAATTGCAAAAAACAGTCCACCTGTTTCAGATACTCCTAAAAATGAATAGGGATGAGAAAATACTTCGGTAACATATCCATGAGAAGTACTTTGCTCATATGACGGAATCGTGATAGGGGTTTCAAACTCATGAGTTCGTATGTCTAATGGATATACAAGTGTTTTTTCAAACTCTATACCGGAAGAAACTTTTGTTGAATCATCTACTTTTATTCCATAGTAATCTGCCTTTATGTACACAAATGGGTCTTCAAAGTCTGGAACAATGCTTTCTATGGCAACATATGTTTCAAGTGCATATTGCAATTCTTCTTCAGGGAGCATAGATTTATCTATTGTAAAGCGTGTTAATAATGTTCCCTCTTGGGAAAACCAATACACAATATATCCTTCTGTCTCAAGACAAACTGCCACAAGTTCATTATTATTGGTTGTGTGTAATGATTTTATGTAGGGGAAAGGTTGTCCTCCTAAACCTTCTTGTGCAATAAAGTCAACAAAGGTTCCATCAGAATTAAAGCGTAAAATAACTTGGCGTAATATTGACCCCGATACAGAATCTTCTTCATAGCGTCCAACGGGAAGATAATCAGCAATATAGATATTTTTATTACTGTCTACAGCCATAGGCCCCAATCTATTAAAAGGATAACTTACTGCAATCTTAGTTGAATCTCCTGTTGCAGCATTAAGTGCAGATGTAACGATATTTTCATTAGTATTTACAAATGATGGTGCAGGATTTCGTGCTTCATCGTATATTATGCCAATTAAATCTCCATATGATGTGAGCTGCATAATTTTGCCTGCTTCACCGTTTACAATATAAAAAAAACCATCTCTCATTACAACTCGAGTATTTATGTCGTTAATATTTTCAATGTCAAAAATGCTTACCTCATTTTCAAACTTGCCGTAGTCAAGTGAAAATAATACTTCTTCTTCTAAGTACTCTGTTGTTGTGTTTACTTCACATGATAAAAGTAGTAGCATTACGCTCACTACTAGTAGTAATAGTCTATAATACAAGGGTCTTGTACACTTTTTACATAATTGTTTCATATTTATAGAATAAAGTGCTTGCCAAAATATGTCAATACATTGTACACTAATATCTATGATTGATTCGATTTTAACATTCTTTTTTGGCTCAAAAAATGAGCGAGATGTAAAAGCTTTAAAAGTTTTAGTAGAAAAAGTAAACGCAAAAGAGGACTGGGCTTCTTCTTTGTCTAAAGAAGACTTTCCCATTCAAACTGCACAGTTTAAAGAACGGCTTTCAAAAGGTGAAAGTCTTGACGATATTTTACCAGAAGCCTTCGCCCTTGCAAGAGAGGCTGCGAAACGTGTGTTAGGTGAGCGAGCTTACGATGTGCAAGTTATGGGTTCTCTTGTTCTTCATAGTGGTAGCATTGTAGAAATGAAAACAGGTGAAGGTAAAACGCTTATGAGTGTTGCAGCTTCGTACCTAAACAGTTTGACAGGCAAGGGTGTTCATGTTGTTACCGTTAACGATTATCTTGCCCAGCGTGATGCAGACTGGATGAGACCGGTATATACCTATCTTGGTATAAGCGTCGGATCTATTGTTTCCGGTATGGACAATGCATCAAGAAAGCTTGCTTATAATTGCGATATTACCTATGGAACAAATAACGAGCTTGGGTTTGACTACCTCAGAGATAATATGCAAATATCTGCAGAAAACAAGGTACAACGAGAGTTTTCATTTGCCGTAGTTGACGAAATTGACTCTATTCTTATTGACGAAGCTCGTACCCCACTTATTATTTCAGGTCAAGGCGAAGATGATACTCAAAAGTTTTTTGAAGTTAATAAATTTGTTGGTCACTTTGATGAAGTACAAAAAAATCCTGCAACTGATATGTATCCCGATGAAGCCCAAGGCGAAGAAATTATTGGTGATTATAAATTAGACGAAAAAAACAAACGTGTTTCTTTTACAGATAGCGGTATGTTAAAAATAGAGCACATACTACAAAAAAATAATCTTATTCAAGGAAGTGTTTTCGATTCTGCAAATTTTGAATATGTTCACTATTTTACTCAAGCAATAAGTGCTCATAAGTTATATCAAAATGATGTTGAGTACGTTGTAAAAGATGGAAGGGTACAAATTGTAGATCAATTTACCGGACGTATTTTACATGGCCGCCAATATGGTGCAGGCTTACACCAAGCAATTGAAGCAAAAGAACGCATTAAAATTGCACAACGCACAAGAACTATTGCAACTATCACATTCCAAAACTATTTTAGAATGTATAAAAAACTTTCCGGTATGACAGGGACTGCCGATACCGAGGCTGTAGAGTTTACAAAAATTTACAACCTTGATGTTGTAGTTATTCCAACAAACCGACCTGTTGCCCGTATTGACGAGCAAGATGAAGTATACTTAAACGAAGAAGAAAAATGGAATGCTATTTGTAACGAAATAAAAGTTGTTCACGAAAAAGGACAACCAATTCTTGTTGGTACCGTTTCTATTGAAAAATCCGAACTTTTAAGTGCTCTTTTAACTAAGCGCGGTATTCGCCACGAAGTATTAAATGCAAAAAATCATGCACGTGAAGCATTGATTATTGCAGAAGCCGGAAGTAAGGGTGCTGTTACCATTGCAACAAACATGGCAGGACGTGGTACCGACATTAAGCTTGGTGGAAACCCAGAGTTTAGGGCTCTTAAAAAAGTTGGAACCGAAGCAACAGAAGAGCAGTTAAAGATTGCCGTTGAAAAAGAAAAAGAACTTTGGCAAAAAGACTACGAAGAGGTTAAATCGCTCGGAGGTCTCTATGTTATAGGTACCGAGCGCCATGAAAGCCGTCGTGTAGATAATCAGTTACGTGGGCGTTCAGGACGGCAAGGGGACCCTGGTAGAAGTAAGTTTTATATTTCTATGGATGATTCACTTATGCGACTTTTTGGTGGCGAGAGAATGAAATCCCTTATGGGTAGAATTGGTATGGGCGATGGGGAGCCAATTTACCATCCATGGCTTACTAAAAACATTGAACGCGCGCAAAAGCGGGTTGAAACCAGAAACTTTGAAATACGTAAAAATCTTTTAGATTATGATAACGTTCTTAATGAGCAACGTACCTTTATTTATAATCAGCGTGATGCAATTTTAGCAGATGAAAACTTAATAGAACGCATTATTACCACAGCAAGCGAAATAGTTGAAGACATTGCCGAAAACTATGTAAGAGATTCAAAGCAAAATAAAGAGCAAGCTTTTTCAGATTTAGTGGAAGAAGTAAAACGTAATTTTGGCTATTCACTTAGTGCAGATGAAGTTGATGTAAAGGATATACAAAGTTCACTTATGTCAATTCTTAAAAAGCATTTAGATGAAAAAGAAGCCATTGCCGGCAAAGCTTACATTAATATGTTTATTCGCTACCACTATGTACAGCAAATAGACAATAAATGGCTTGACCATTTAGAATCTTTAGAGGCTTTGAGAGAAGCGGTAAGTTTACGCTCTTATGGTTCAAAGAATCCTCTAACAGAATATAAAATTGACGGGTTTAACATTTTCTATGATATGCTAGATGCAATTCGTACCGGCATTGCGCAAATTGTATTTAAGGTTCGATTTAAAGATGCAAATGGTGAAGATTTACAAGCTAAGGGCAGAGTTATGACAATGAATGCTCAGCATAATAGTTCAGGATCATTTGATCTAGCAAAGGCCTCTCCTATGGCTTCTAAGCGCCAAGCAGAGAATGTTACCGTTACGAGAAACGTTCCAAAGGTTGGTAGAAACGAACCATGCCCATGCGGAAGTGGTAAAAAGTATAAACAATGCTGCGGGAAATAGGTACTAGTTACGAATTACTAATTGTGCGGGTAGAACAAGAGAGAATGTAACCGCAGATTTGTATGGGGCGTAACGTAGAGTAGGGATTACTCAGATTTTATAAAACAGTCGATTGATGTGTCGGCTGTTTTTTTATGCTGTTTTGAAGTTTTAATGAAACTTTTTTTAAAAAGATTTGTAAAGCTACAAAAAAAGTAAAAAAAATCATAAAAACATAATTAAATCTGCATTTTTAATACAATAATATATATGTAGGAAATTTAACTTATACATAAATAAAGTATTGAAAAAAAACCTAATTAGGAGTACACTATGAATAGAAACACTGATGAAATTTTGATTCCAACAAATGATTACTTTGCAAGGTATCTTTTTGCAAATGCAGGACACGAAAAGTTTCTACTGCACTTTTTAAATGCTTTGAGAAAAGATGTAAAAGAAGTTCCCTTTAAGTCTGTTGAGCTTTTAGATACTTTTAACTTAAAAGAAAATTTTTTAGAGCGTGAAACTGTTGTTGACGTAAAAGCTCGAACAGAAAACGATGAGCTTGTTATAGTTGAGATACAAAATATTGGAAATGCAGCCTTTGTTTCACGTATGCTTTATTACATTGCAGTAAATTATGCAAAGCAAGTAAACATACCGTTATCAGAGGTCGAAGAAAAGCGGTCAAATAAAATTGACTATACAAAGTTGAAGCCTGTAATAAATGTGTGTATATTAAACTGTGATCTTCATTTAGAAACAAATAAGTTGCACAGTGTATACCGAATGAAAGAATTACAAACAGGACAGGAATTAAGCAAGGACTGGGAAGTACATTTAATTGAACTTAATAAGGTGCTAACGGATGAAAATGAAGATTTGGCACAATGGATTAAGTTTTTTACATCGAAGAATCCGGAGGAAGATAGAATGGCAATAGCAGAAACAAATCCTTTTTTTGAAGAAGTTATAGAAAAATATAAAACCTTTTCAGGTGATGTAGAACTTATGGAAAAATACCGAGACATTAGAGCATATCAAATAACACAACAAGGGATGTTTGATTATGAACGTAAAATGGGCAGAGAAGTTGGCTTAGCAGAAGGCAGAAAGCTTGGTATGGAAGAAGGTATTCAAGAAGGAATTGAAAAGGGAATTGAGCAAGGAATTGAACAAGGAATTGAACAAGGAATTGAACAAGGAATTGAACAAGCTCAAAAAAATGTAGCAAAAAATCTCAAAAAAACTAGTCTTTCAATTAGTGAAATAGCAGCGGCTACAGGCTTGACGGAAGACGTTATTCATAAGCTGTAAAAAAAGGGATTTTCAAGCAATCTTGAAAACCCCTCTTCTGTCTAATAATTTCGACATGGATGTCGCCTATGATACAGTATGCGAGTTTGGTTTATACCAAACTCGATAGTAAAAAATTACATGGATGTAATTTTTTACGTACCTAACAAAAGTTTCCGCCGCCTTCTCTCGGTGTATTGCGTAATACAGCTTGTGCAGCTGCAACACGGGCTACCGGTACGCGGTAAGGAGAACATGAAACATAGTTTAATCCTGTTCGGTAACAGAAGTCTATAGTTGCAGCGTCTCCACCGTGTTCACCACAAATACCAAGTTTTATGCCACTTTTAACACCACGTGAAAGTTTTTTAGAAAGTTCAATTAACTGTCCAACACCTTCTTGGTCAAGTGATTTAAATACATCTTGTTCAAATACATCTTTATCGAGGTATTCGCCTAAGAACTTACCTGCATCATCACGGCTAAATCCAAAGGTCATTTGAGTTAAGTCATTGGTTCCAAAACTAAAGAAGTCTGAGTACTCTGTTAGTTTATCTGCAACAAGGGCAGCTCTTGGAACTTCAATCATTGAACCAATTTCTATGTCAATTTTTTCACCTGAGTCTGCAAATACTTTGTCTAAAATGGCTTGTGACTGTCCTCGTAAAATGCTTAATTCTTTTACAGTTGAAACAATTGGAATCATAATTTCAGGCTTTACAGGAATTCCTTTTTTATGACATTCAACTGCTGCCAAAGTAATGGCTTCAA
>CAYJJW010000089.1:0-8756 GCA_964370555.1 uncultured Treponemataceae bacterium
GTTGACTTGCAAAGCGAATTGCCCTAATTGGTCTTAAGCCATCTTCTGAAAATCTATCTTCGGCTTTTCCTACAGTTTGTAAAATTTTCTTCTTTATGTCTTTTTTCCCATTAAATGGGTCAGCCAATTCTCCTGTTGCTATATTCAAAGCTATGGCATTAATAGTGAAGTCTCTTCTTGAAAGATCTTCTTCTATTGTTTTAGCGTATTCAATTGTATCGGGATGCCGTCCATCTGTGTAATCACTTTCGGTTCTAAAAGTTGTAACTTCTATATGCTCACCCATAAAAAGCACTGTAACGGTTCCATGGTCAATACCTGTTTCAATAACATGTTTAAAAAGTTTTGATACCTCTTGTGGACTTGCATTTGTTGCAAGATCAAAATCAGAAGCTGTTTTACCCCTTAGCATGTCTCTAACAGCACCACCAACAAGCCAAACTTCAAAGCCTGCATTGGTAAAAAAGGGAGACATTTTTTGTAAAATTGGTGGTATTGTTAACTTCTTAAACATACAATAAGTATAGCATATTTTTACAGTAGTGTGAACAGAGTTTTTTGAGTGCTTTTCTATATAGATAAAATACGTTATACTTACAGTTATGAATGTACTAATATTTACTGGTGGATTGCATCCTAAAAAAACAGACTTTGAATCTTTTATAGCAACCTGTGATGCAATAGATTTGGTTATTGCTGCAGATTCAGGATTTGATACTGCTCAATTATTTGGTATTGAATGCGATTTAATTATAGGTGATATGGATAGTATTGTGTATAAAGATTTATTACAAAACTACCCCAAAGAGAAAATTATTACATTTCCAAAAGATAAAGATTACACTGATACGCAGCTTGCACTTTTTGAATCACATAAACGTGGGGCAACACATATTACCCTTATAGGAGGTGATGGTGGGCGCTTAGATCACACTATGGCACTTTTAAAAGTATTTGAAGGAAGTGTTTATCCAAATACATGGCTTTGCAAAGATCAAATAGTTTTTTTTCTCGATGAAAAAACACCTGTAAAAAAAATTAATTCACGTTCTTCAGATACTACTATATCTGTGTTTTGTGTGGGGTGCGATGGCAAAATAGTATCTGACGGATTAAAGTGGAATTTGGAAACAGTAAACTGGAAAAATGGCGAATATAGTTTAAGTAACAGGGCCTTAGGTTCAAATGTTTCTATAAAACTTACCGTTCAAAAAGGAAGGTTCTTAACTATTGTTCCTTATAACTTTTAAACTACATAAAATACAACGATAAATGATACAATATTATTTATCGCATGTGCAATGCATCCGGGAATAATACTATTATATTTATGCACAAAAAATCTTAGCGTTGCACCAGAAACTAAGGCAGAAAAAACAGCTAAAAAGCCTAAGTATCTATGACCTATAGCAAATAATACAATAAAAGGAAGCTCTAGTATTATTCTAAAAGCTATCGCATGTTTATGTGAAACGCTTTGATAGCTAGATGATACTTTTAAATAATAGAAAAATTTTTCCGGTAAATATAATCTAAAAATTACTTCTTCAAAGCATGCAAGTGAAGTTATAGAAAAAATAAACCATGACCATGTAAAAAAGTTTTTTGGCGGCTCTGCAATTATTTGAGGTGTAGAATGTGCACTAAGATAAGAAAAAACATTAAACAGAATGCCAATAAAAAACAGAATTAAGCAGACAAATATCCCCTTTTTGAGGTACTTAAAAAGAGTAGTAAGCGATAAGGATGTATTAGAATGGAGTAACATTCCTGTATCATGCATCCTAAGACATATATACATTAATACACAAATTCTAATTAATATAAAAAAAAGAGGGGGCTGTATACTTAAATTTACCGTAGAATTATACCCAACCAGTAGGGAAGGGAGAACAAAAGTGAAAAAAATTAAAGAAAATTCAATAAAATCGAAGAATGAGTGTTTTTTTTTCATACAACCTGTAGTATAGTATAATAAGAGGATGTAAATGTCTATAGCGGGCCCCTTATTATTAATACTATTTTGTCTCATTATATTTATTCGTATTGCAGTAATTTTTTCAAGTGTAATTAAGTTTTATGCTAGTGGCTTGGATGCGGGTTTTTCTATGTCTGAAATTAGAATGCTGTGGAAGTTATGTACAGTATCTGAGAATGATAATCCTGAATCAGTTTTTATTTCTGTTGCTGCTATTGATAGAAGTATAGCCCAAATCAAACAAACCAGTAGAATTGCAGGAACTATTGATACCCCTAAAATTAAAAACCTTTTAGCAAGCCTGTACGAATACAGAACAAAAGTAGATTTAGATCCAAGAAAAAATAAAGGTATAAAATCAACTAAGTCAATTAGCATTGGTCAGAGACTTCATATTCTTCTAAAGGGGCATGGTGTTTTTACTTCTCAAGTAGTTAATAATGGCAGAGAGTTAACAATATCCTTACCACTAAAAAATAAAAAAGTTGTTTTGGCGAGTCAAGATTGGGTAAAAAAGAATATTTCAGTGTATTTTTATAGGTATGAAGATGCCTCCTACGTTTTTGATGCAACAGTAAGAAATTCTATGCAATTTGGAAGTCATGTTTCACTTTTTTTACCACATACCGACAAAATATTAAGAACACAAAAAAGGTCAGCAATTCGTTGTGAATGTAATGTTAAAGGTTTTCTCTTTGTTCAAGCTTTGCAACCGGAAAATCTTGATAATTCAAATTTACCTGGCTTAAAATGTCTTGTTGAAGATATATCGGAAGATGGAGCATTAATAAGAATTGGCGGAAAAGGAAAGAAAAACTTAAAACTACGATTAGAGTTTTTACTGGAAGATGACGTAATTGTAATGAACGGTGTAGTGCGCGGTGTTGAATATAATGAAGCAATGAATGTTTCCAGATTACATTTTCAATGTCTTGAAATTGATGATGAGGAAAAGAATAAAGTACTAACCTTTGTGTACACATATTTAACTACAAACCAAGATAAAAATGGTGTTGCACATTCATTACAAAATAATTATAATGGAAATGCAAGTTCTTTATCGCAGCCAGGTGATTCAACAAGATTAGTAAGCGCTTCTGAAGTTGCAGAAAAAAGGCAAGCCGTAGAAGCAATGCTAAAGACCGGTGGATAACTATAAAAAGGGTACTTATGAAACAACACATTCAAACAATTTTTACCGTTGCACTTATATTTTTGAGCGCTTCTTTGTTTTCACAAACAAGTGACGAGTTAATTAAAAATTTTATCAAGGGAAACATTGAAGAAAAAATACAACTTGTTAATGCAGTAGAAGAGGTAGAATCTTCATATAATAATTTGTGGGAAGTTGCATTAGACTTTATAAATAGAAATTATCCTATACTTTCAGATGATACTGATTTTATAGCCCTTGCAAGAGTAATAGTTCAAAAGAGTGGGGAAAGTGATTTTCAAATGTTTTTGCCACAATTAAAAAACTTGTTTGAAACTGTTGATAATGCTGCTATTAAATTAGATTTACTAACTTTTTTTTCTTCAATAAGCGTGGATAATGATGAGATTATTATTTTAATAAATGACTATGCACAAAGCTTACTTTTAAAAGCAGATGAAAACGATGAAAACATATTGTATCTAACACTTGAAATTCTTGGGAATTTTTCAAGTTCATCTTCTTTTCCTGTTCTATTTCAAGCATATTCTACAAGTGAAAATGAACAAATAGTAAACGTTGCTTTTAGCTCCCTTATTAATTTAAATAGTGGTTATGAAAACTACGTAAGAGATCTTATTGAAAACGGAACTTCTCGTGAAAAGTACTTCACATTGCGTATAGTTCAAAATAATTCAAAAAATTCTGATTTTTTTAAGGCAGAAATGTCAGAAAAAGCACTTTCTGATACAATAATAAGTATAGGTGATGTTTCCGTAGTTGATACATACACAATTGAATTACAGATGACAGCAATACGTGAATTGGTAAGAATTTCTTGGACTCGTTCTGCAGATTTGATTACAGAGTTTTATCTCGTAGCAAAAAAAGAATTTGAGGCTGGAGTTTTAAACGAAGAAAACTTTTCAGAAATTATTTATGCATTCACCGCATTGTCATCGGGTAATGCAGGTATGCATCTTGCTGAGTATCTTGAAGAGCTTAACAAGCAACAAGAGGAGAACAGTGCCTACAGTGAGTCGATAGTACTTACCGTTATACAATCTCTTGGACAGTTAGGTGATAAGGTTGCCTTTGATGCATTGTTGTATACAACTTATTTAGAGTATCCTGAAAATATTATCCTTGCAGCGAGAGATGCGCTGGTTACTTTGAAGTGGTAAAAACAAAAAGACAATTATTTTTCTCTCCTACAGTTGTTGCTGCCTTTATTATGGCTTTCTTGTTGTATGCTAAAATTCTTCCTGTTTCTAATAGGGATGTTTTTAAAACAGTACTTGAAAATGAAAGCATTGTTTTGATTGAAGGTCTTATTATATCAAATCCTACAAAAACTGCTAGTCAAAATTACTACTCAGTTTTACTTAATGTTACGAAAACTCAAAGTAAAACTATTACTTCTCAAGCAGATGGAATAGTGCAAGTATTAATACCGGCAGAAATTGTTGAAAGTTTATATCCAGGAAAACTGTATTCTACAGTGTATGCATCTTCTAAAACTAAGGCACCAATTATCGAAAATGGTTTGCAAGTTCAATTAGACGGTAGTTTTATCAACCAAACTCATAATGAGGGGGAATCGCCTATTTTCATTTCTTCGACTATAAAAGAACTTGGGTGGAAAAATACTTTGTCAAAAAATAGAGCAGTGCTTCGGCTTGAGTTTAAGAGACTGTTATACGCTTGGGGTAATGCCGGAGGTCTTTTATTAGCTTTACTCTCAGGTTCAAGAGAGTATACCGATACTCAATTGGCACAAGGATTTAAAAATGCAGGTCTATCTCACATTTTAGCACTTTCAGGAATGCATGTTTCACTTTTTGCCGGACTTGCATTAACAGGTGCTAAACTCGTTGCAGGTAAAAAAATTGGAACTATCTGTTCACTTTTTGCGGTAATTCTGTTTGTTTGGTTTGCAGGCTTATCACCATCTCTTTTTAGAGCGCTTTTATGTACCCTTATAGCACTTTTATTACAGTTTTGCGCTTTACCGGGAGTTTCAGGTAATTCAGAAGTTATTTATCGCTTTATTAGCCCCTCATTTTCAAGTATACGACTTATTCGTATTTTATCTCTTTCTTTCTTATTGCATATATGTATATTTCCACGAGATATTTTTTCTGCAGCTTTTATGCTTTCGTATGGCGCATTAGTAGGAATAGCGCTAGCTGAATACATTGTAAAACCCTGGATAGTGAGATTTATTCCATCCTTTATTGCAAGCCCTCTTAGTGCTTCCATTGGAGCGCAATTGTGTACTGCTCCTGTTACAATAAGTTTATTTGGTACCATAATGCCTATTGGCATAATATCATCAGTTATTGTATCTCCTTTAGCACTTGGCTTTCTTGTTATAGGATTTTTTTTCATAATAATATGTTTGGCTATCCCCTTTCTTTTATATCCGATAGGTGATATAATACAAATCATGTATCGATTTTTGGAGCTTGTTGTTTTATGGTTTTCTCAATTTCCATCGATACAGTTTTAAAGTAAAGGCAAAGTTATGGGTAAAATGATTGATTATAATTCACCGCAAGCATTAAAAACTTTTTTAGAAAGTAGAGATATGGCAATGCAAAAAAAGTTTGGTCAAAATTTTTTAGTTAATGCCAGTGCACGTGAAAAATTATCGGAAATGCTTAATGTTGATGAGCAGTCAACAGTGTGGGAAATAGGCCCCGGTTTGGGAGCTTTAACTGAAGGTGTTTTAGAGCGTGGGGCAAAACTCACAGCCTTTGAAATTGACAGAGGCTTTGCATCTGCTTTACATGATATTTTTGAAGCATATGAGAAAAACGAAAGGTTTTCAATTGTACTTGGTGACGTGTTAAAAACATGGAAAACTGAATCTGAAAAAGGAATTCCTGACAGACTTTGTGGAAATTTACCCTATAACATAGCAGCAACAATTATTGCAGATACAATCTCTCATGGTATTCGTTTTGACCGCTGTGTATTTACGGTACAAAAAGAAGTTGCACTCAGAATGACAGCAAAGCCCGGAACAAGTGATTATTCATCTTTTTCAGTTCTTTGTCAGTGGGCGTATGATATTGTCCCTATAATGGATTTAGCGGGAGGGAGCTTTTGGCCTCGCCCTAATGTAGATTCGCGCTCGGTATTGTTTACAAAAAAGGAAAATTTTCCCAACTGTAAGAGTCCTGAGCATTTTATGAAACTGCAACGCTCCCTTTTTGTTTCAAGAAGAAAAACTATAAAAAATAACTTGAGTAAATTTTATTCAAGTAATGATAAGGCAGAAGATATTTTGCAAAAAGCAGGAATTGATGCAACCATACGCGCAGAAAAGCTTGATATTGAAACACTTTTACATTTAAGCGATGTAAGTTTTGATAATGGGGGATCTTTGTGAGTATAAAGCACAATATTGAAGTAATACAAGAAAAAATACATGAAGCTGCAATAAAAAGTGGTCGTAATGAACAAACAATTAAACTCATGGCGGTAAGTAAGTTTCATCCATTAGAATCAGTTCTTGAAGCCTATGACTGTGGACTCAGGCTTTTTGGCGAAAATAGGGTACAAGAAACAGAAGAAAAGTTTACCGGTGTAGAGCTCATGGATTTAGAACTTCATCTTATAGGTTCGCTACAGCGAAATAAGGTAAAAAAAATACTTCCTCTTGTGCATTGTATTCAGTCTGTTGATAGAATTGAACTTTTACAAGAAATTGCAAAGTATGATGAAAATAAGAATGTAAAGCTACTCTTAGAAGTTCATACAGGTGAAGAATCTAAAAATGGTTTTACTTCATTGATAGATATTGAACATGCAATACAGTATGCACTTGAAAATAATTTGAACATTAATGGATTTATGACAATGGCACCCTTTACCGATGATAAAAAGGTTATTAGAAAATCATTTATACAATTACGTGATACTGCAAATAGCATAAAAGACAAATTTTCGAATCTTCATTTGCCAGAACTATCAATGGGAATGTCTAATGATTATGAAATTGCAATTGAAGAAGGGGCAACACTGATAAGGGTTGGAACTGCTATATTTGGAAGTAGAACCTAATAATAAGAGGTTGTTTTGAACTATAAAAAATTAATATCAACTATTGTGTTATTAACTATAATTTCAAGTTTATTTTCTCAAACGGTTATTGAAATTGAACCATTTACCGAAGATAATTTTCCCGAATGGGCAAAAGACGCACGGAGAATGAGTATAGTTACGCTTGGTTCCATTCCATTTACAACACTGTCTACAACATTAGGTTATACAGTGTATAGGTATATTGCGAATGATTTTAACTCAGAATATATTCCAAATCCATTTCCTACGTCTTCAACTGCAGCAAATCTTAATAAAGATGAGCAAATTGGTATTTTAGCAACGGCTGCAGCACTTGGGGTTGTAATAGGTATAGCTGATTTCATTGTTGTAAAAGTGCGAGAAAACAGAATAGAAGAAGAAAATCAGCGTGAACAAGCAGAACGGGTAATTATTACCCCATATAGTGAGGAGAGTGAGAGCGAATGAGTTCAATTACATTTATAGCGGAAAATACAGAGCCTGTTCGTTTAGATACCTATGCTTCAACTATTCAAGGTATCAGTCGCTCAAGGCTAAAAAACGGTTTACAAACGCTTACAGTAAACGGTAAAAATGCAAAACTTTCATTAAAACTTTTAGGAGGAGAGAGTGTTTTTTTAGAGTGGGATGACCCCGTTCCTGAAAAAATAGAAGCTCAAAATATTCCTCTTTCAATTATTTACGAAGATGATTGCGTATGCGTTATAGACAAAGCGCAAGGTATGGTAACACATCCAGGGGCAGGAAACATGAGAGATACATTGGTAAATGCACTTATGTTTCATCGAGGACAAGATGATATTGAGCTTACTGATGAAAATACAGAAACAGCCCTTAGAGCAGGAATTGTACATAGGCTAGACAAGGATACATCCGGGCTAATCATTACCGCAAAAGATAGAGATTCAGAAGTATTTTTACAAGAACAGTTTAAGAATAGGCGTACTCAAAAAGAATACATAGCCATAGTACAAGGTCATCCACCAAAACATTCCGGTTCTATTAAAACACAAATAGAAAGGCATCCTAAAAATAGAAAATTATTTACCGTAACAGATGATAAAACGCGTGGGAAATTTGCCCATACAAAATATCGTTGTGTTGGAATCTATGGGCCATATTCACTTTTGAGGCTAAACATAAAAACCGGAAGAACGCATCAAATACGTGTGCATTTAAAACACTTGGGGTGTCCAATTCTAGGTGATCCACTGTATGGTAAAAAAGATGTGCTTTTTCCAAATGCTACGCTAAAATTACACGCACGACGTTTAGGAATTAGATTACCACCAAAATCAAAACCAAGTGACGATATCTTTGGTGAAATTACAAGCCCTGTGTATAAATCCATGCGAATAGAAGATTTTGTGTTTTTTACATCAAGCACACCAAAACACTTTTTAAAACTTATGAAAGCATTAAAAGAAAAGTTTGAAAGAAGCCAGTTTTATAATTACTAGGTACTAATTACTAGTTACTAATTACTAGTTACTAGAGAGGAAATGCTTTGAAAATGAACATAGTGTACCATAA
>CAYJJW010000090.1:0-8657 GCA_964370555.1 uncultured Treponemataceae bacterium
TTGAAGAAGAATTGGGTGCACAAGCAGTATTTATTGGAAGAAAATTCAATAAGTAAAAGCTTTTAACCTTCAAAAAGAGCGCTCGGTATCGAAAGATGTCGGGCGTTTTTTTTGTGTGTAACAAATTTAAGAAAAAATATCAAATTCTCTCTTGGCAAATGAGTTTTTGTGTGTTAGAATTAATATAAAGATTTTAGATTTTAATTTCTAAAATATAATAATGGAGGTCTCTATGAAAAACACAAAACAAGTGTTAGTAATGTGTTTGTTTGTGCTTTTAGCAACAAGCATGGTTTTTGCGATGGGTGGAAATGACGATGCAGGAAAAACTGTATTAAACATTATGGGTTATGGTGATAATGCCAGTGCAGAAGGACAAAGTTTTTTGCGCATTGTTGAAGCATTTGAAGCTGCAAATCCTGATATAAAAGTAAACTATGAATTACTTTTTGAAGAACCATATCATCAAAAAGTAATTGCACGCCTTGCTTCAGGTGATGTTCCTGATGTTGCATATATGGGTTCTGATGCTCGCTGGGGTAAACCATGGCAAGAAGCAGGTCAACAAGTTGACATAACAGACTTAATTGACCCTGCTGTTTTTAACGTAGATGCATTTGGTGGACCAGATGGCGCAAATGGTGAATACTACTATGTTCCTATTGGAACAGGAAATTTTTGTACTGTAATGTATGCAAATGTAGAGTTATTAAATTCTCTTGGATTAGAAATTCCAAAAACATATAACGATTTAAAAGCTATGGTTCCTGTTGCTCGAGCAAATAATATTGAAGTTCTAACTACTCACGGTGCAGGTTCTTGGGTATGGGGATCATGCGTAATGTCTTCAATTTTTGCACAAACTACCGGTAAAGCAGATTGGCCACAACAACTTGTTGCAGGTGAAGTTAGCATGACCGATGCAGATGCTGTAGCAGCATTAGAATTCCTTGAAACAATGGTTGCAGATGGTGTAATTTCTGAAGAAACTGTTCTTTTAGATACAGGGACTGCAACATCAAACTTTAGCCAAGGTAAAGCTTTGTTCTTTATGTCAGGACAATGGGATGCAGGAAACATAGCAATTGATTTACAAGAAACTATGAAAATGATGCCTTTCCCTGCAGTTCCAGGTGCAAAAGGTCAAACAAATACTGTTTCTGCTGCAAAATCAACAGGGTACGGAATTACAAAAAGCGCAATGGATAAAGGCTTGGGAGAACCTGCTATGAGATTCATTGAGTTCTTTAACAGCGAACAAGAAGTTGAACAACGTCTTAGAGATGGTGCTATTGTAGCTCCTGTTCTTTCAAACTACGTTATTCCTTCTGATATGCCTACAATTGTTGGACTAAAAAGTGATCTAGCAACAAGTTCAACACTTACACAAGTAATTGACTCACAATTAGTTGGTGCACCAAACGACACTTTAAATACTGGTTTCCAAGAAATCGTAAGTGGAAGAAAAACACCTCAAGAAGTTGCTGAATCAGTTCAAGCTTTAATTCAATAAGTAATTTTTCAAAGGCTGTCGTTAAGGCAGCCTTTCTATTTTAAATTTTGCTCATTATGAGCACGTATGTAACGATGAGGAAATTCACTCATTAAACTTCTCAACTTTGAAGAAGTTATACAAAAAGGCTGTTTGCCTTATTTCCGGTATCTGCAATTAGTATTAAATGTAGCAAAAAGAAGCCAAAGTATCGGGGATAACAAGGAGATTAGTGTGAAAAAACATGATTATAAAGATTTTTCAACATTTTTATTATTTGTACTACCGGGACTGACACTGTATTTATTGATAGTTGCATACCCGATAGTCTATTCCGTTTTTTTAAGTTTTTCCGATTATAATCCGAATTCAGGTGGTGAATGGAATATAGTAGGATTTTCAAATTATACAACAATGTTTAAAGATCCAGAATTTTGGTATGCCTTTAAAAACAACATGATAGTTGTTGCTGTCTCGGTGTTTGGACAAATTCCCATTGGGTTTACTTTAGCCTTTATTCTTTTTAGAAAGCAAGTACGTGCAAAAAACTTTTTCCAGTCTATGGTTTTTTTGCCTCAATTTTTATCTACAATAGTTATTGGTATTATGTGGAGGATGATCTTTGCCGTCGATGGGCCTGATTCAACTATTTTACAAATTACTTCAGGAGATCCCAATAGGCAATTTACTATGATGCTTGATAGAAGTACTGCCATGATACCTATTGCAGTTGCACTTATTTGGATGTATACCGGTTTTTACATGATTATTTTCTTGGCGAATTTGCAAAAAATCGACGAAAGTATGATTGAGGCTGCTAAAATAGATGGTGCTTCAGAAGCTCAGGTTTTTACAAAAATTATTATACCTCTTTTAGCAGGAACAATTCTTGTTTCCTGCGTGTTAGCTATTGCTGGATCTCTAAAAGGGTTTGCCTTAATTTTTTCAATTACTACCGAAGGTATAACTCGGATGAATGCAGAAGTTTTACCTATTTTTATGTATAGAACAGCATTTCAAAATTATGTAAATCCACTTAGATTTGCGTATGGGTCTGCCATTTCAAATACCGTTGTATTGATAAGTATTATAATGATTTTCTGCAGTAACTGGATAGGTAAAAAGCTTGGTACAAGTGAGGAGTATTAATATGAGTTCAACAATTGTTACAGAAAAAAATCCTAGAAATACTCTTCTTGCAGCTTTGGTTGCAAAACCTCTGTCATATTTTATATTTATTTTATGGGCACTCATTACTCTAATGCCTTTAGTATGGATGACTTATTCTTCTTTTAAGACAAATGAAGAATTAAATTTGAACATTTACTCTTTACCATATGCAATGTTTGATAACAAAAATGATGTTTTTGAAGTAATAAAACCACAATTAAACATTATGTATCCCGAAGGATTACTAGAAGAATATGGGTTGCTTCCAAATCAAATAAATGAAATTGATAGTAAACTTTTAATTATTGAATCTACTACTATTGCAGTGGGTAGAAGACTTAAGATTCATTTTATTGATAAACAATATCTCATGGATCAAGGGTTTGCAAATATTGCAAATTTAAAAAGTGGCTCAGAGGTAGCTCTTAATGAATTCCCTGAAAACATACAAAACACCGTTAGTAGAGAAACAGTATGGTGGAATTATACTTCTGCATGGAACCGTGGAAGCTTAGGTATAAAATTCTTAAATAGTATTCTTTATACCTTTGTTTCCACATTTGGTGTTGTTTTATTAGGATTAATGATAGGCTATGGTATAAGTAAATTTAAGTATAAAAAAATTGCTGCCATTATTGGGGCGCTTATTGGACTCGGATATCTTATCGATATAAATCAGGTAATTATTCCATTGTTTTTAATGCTAACCGAAATGAACCTTGCCGATACACATCTAGGAATAATTTTGGTGTACACAGCCTTTGGGCTCCCTCTTTCTGTTATGCTCTCTTCTCAGTTTATTAGAGGACTCCCTGGAAGCCTTATAGAATCAGCGTATATTGATGGTGCAACGCCGTTTAGAACATTTAGAAGCATAATAGTTCCAATGACTATTCCTGTTATTGTAACAATAAGTGTTATGTCTGGCTTAGGAATATGGAATGAGTTTATTCTTGTTTTGGTTCTTGCAAGTTCGGAAGCCACAAAATCATTACCTGTTGGTGTATTTTCATTTTCAAGTAGAACTGGAACCCAACTTGGATGGCAAATTGCAGCCCTTATAATTGCAACTGTTCCCGTACTTGTTGCTTACCTTATTTTTCAAAAACGCCTTGCAGAAGGAGTTGCAGGTGGAGCAATAAAAGGTTAATAAAAGTATTTATTTCAAAGGGCCTCTATAGTACAATACGTCTAGGAGGTCCAATCTTTTTTTATGAACTTGCAAGCGACTCGCAAACGATTCAAAGTCTTTTTTATTTCTATCCAACCATAAACATTCAGAAATAGCACAAAGACGCGGAAAAATCATATATTCTGCCATTTTTGCAGAATGTATTTCTTCGCTCCAAAAATTTGCTTGCCCACCTATGTATAAATCTTTTAAAGATGCATCGGGAACAGGGTTAAAGTTATAGCTTTTTTCTACGCTTGTTATATCTAAGCGTCCTGCTTCTAAAGGATCATCACTATGTTTAAAGTTTAAGTAGCAACCATCGGTTAATGGCGACATAATAACTCTGTTGCCTTTTGCAACAGCTTTTTCTCCACCAACAACGCCTTGCCATGATTGCACAATTAAATCTTGGGGGAGTCCTGTTTTTTCACTTCCGTCTAAAACTTCATCCCAGCCAATAATAGTTTTTCCATGTTTTTTTATCATGTTTGAAATTTTTGCGGTAAACCACGGTTGTAATTCTTCTACGCTTTCAATGCCTTCTTGTTCCATTTTTTTCTTGCATTTAGGACAAACGGCCCAGCGTGTTCTGGGGCACTCATCTCCACCTATGTGCACATATTGGCTGGGGAAAAGCCTACAAACTGTTTCAAACACTTTTTCTAATAGCACAAAAACATCTTCTTCTCCCATACATAAAACATCATCATAAACACCGCATCCACCTTGCACTTGATATGGTCCACCTATGCAGCCTAAACCAGGATAGGCTGCTAGTACTGCAGAAGTGTGACCAGGTACATCAACTTCAGGAACTATGGTTATGTGCCTCTCTGTTGCAAACTGAATAACGTCTTTTATTTCTTCTTCACTGTAGAATCCACCTTTTTTAGGTGTTGGAGGAGAATCGGTAGAAACATTGTATCCACCAATTTTTGTTAACAATGGATATTCTTTTACGGCTAAGCGCCAGCCTTGATCATCGGTAATATGCCAATGAAACACGTTTAGCTTATGAAAAGCAATAAGATCAAGTATTTTTTTTATAAACGGCACGGGATAAAAACATCTACTTGTATCAAGCATAAAACCACGCCATGTACAAAGCGGAGAATCTTCAATTTCGCAGCACGGCAACGCAGTATTATCATTCATGATAAGCTGTCGTATTGTTTGAAAAGCGTAAAAAACACCTGCATCATCGGATGCTTTTATACAAATCTCGTTGGGTAAAATTGTAAGTTTATAAGCTTCATTAAAAAAGCTTTCATCTTTTACAATGGAAATAATTTCATTTGTACCATTGTTGCGTTCAAATACAAAACCGGCATCATGAAGTTGTGTACAAATGACATCCATCTTTGTAAAAACAGAAGCATCAAATTGTATACTGTAGGTAGCTTTGCTATCGATACTAAAACTACCATCCAGTTTTTTTACTGCTGATGGAAAAGGTATTAATCCCCCAAAAGACTCCGCACTATTCATAACGTATCTCCTATAAAAAAAATCAAGTTTTGCCAAAGTTAAATTTCTTATGCATATGTGTCACGCAAACTCGTTACAGTGAGCGATTGTAAGAAATCTTCTTTTGATATTTTTTTGAAAGCAGCTTTGTTGCTATATGCAGATAAAGATTCCTCTGCCTTAAACTGAATTGAAACAGGTTTACCAGGTAAAAGTGTAACCATATTGGTAGAAAAAGTTCCACCAAAACTTGTTTCAAGTGCAACAAAAAATGCAGGGTTATCGCTTGTTAAAGTAACGCACAAGTTTTCATCAATTTCAACATTGATATGAGCTTTTTGTATTTCGCATTGTTTATACACTGCAGGAAAAACGGTAGCATTTGTAGCATGGTTTTTATACTTAAACTCTGCATATATAAAATAGTTCTCTGATTCTACAGGATAATCGAGTACGTTCATTTCCCATGCAGATTCAACTGAATCGGGCTCTATATCTTTTTTAATTGATATTTTTTCTATTTCAGTTCCTGTAAAATCTATCATGCGTATAATAAGTTCACCTGAAATTTTTTGGCGAGTATCGTTAAGTATGCAAGCTTGAATGGTTTCATCTTTTTTTTGTAAAACTCCTCCGCCTGCTACAGTAGAGTCTCCTGTATTTTCTTTTGCATTACGATCTTTTTTTAGTAGTACTAGAGCAAGTGGTGCAAAGAATTTTTTTGCTTCATAATGTAAGAGTTTCCATCTTCCAGAATATTCAATAGAAGACCAAGAGGCAATTGGCCACACATCATTTAATTGCCAATAAATAGCTCCCATGCAGATGGGGCGTAAACTTCTCCAATATTCAACGGCAGTTTTTATTGCTAATGCTTGTTGCACTTGACTTACATACAACATTGAATGTAATCCTTCTGGAAAACGGAAATATCTTGAAAAGTTTTCTAAAATTATTGAGTTTCCACCGGGAGAACGTTGGTGAAATTCCATTACAGGGCTTGTAAAGTTTAATTGGTCATCAGGCGTGTAACTTTTTACTTCCTCTAAAGAAGGGAACGATTGGTACCCAAACTCAGACACAAAGCGAGGCTTTATGGTTAAATATGAATTAAAAGATTTTTTTTCATGCCACACAGACCAATAGTGCATATCACCTCTACCATCCGAGTGCCAGTTGTCGCTAAAATCATTTGGGCCTGCAGAAGGAGAACTTGGCCACCAAGCCCTGTCACTGTCGAGTTTTTGAATTTCATCTCCAATAACACCTTCATTTAATCTATCATAATCAACTAAATATCTGTCACGATTTTTAATTGATACATCATACCAAGTTAAGGCTCCCAAATCTTCATTGTTTCCACACCAGAGAACAATACTTGGATGCGATTGCAAACGACGCACTTGATGGCGAATTTCATGGCGAACATTATCTAAAAATTCTGTATTTGACGGATATGTTGAACAAGAAAACATACAGTCTTGCCAAACCATAATACCTTTTCTATCGCACAACTCATAAAACATAGTACTTTCATAACGACCACCGCCCCAAACACGCACAGTATTTTGGTTTGCTTTTACAATGGTATCCAATAAATAATTGAGCTTTTCATCGGTAATTCGAGAAGGAAGGGCATCTCCTGGAATCCAGTTTGCACCCTTAGAAAACACAGGTCGACCATTTACTTTAAAATATAAACTTTTTCCATAGCTATCTTCCTCTGCAATTGTTTCGATTGTCCTAAATCCAATTTTTTTTGAAAAGCTACTACTTTCGATTTTTACGGTAAGGGTATATAAGGTATTTTCATTTAAGGTTGGAAATCCGGTTTCTATAATAGCTTTATCGTCTTCAGGTCTACAGCCTGCAACATACCACATGTCGGGGTTTGCTACCTTTAGTGTTTCTTCAATACGATTTTCACCGGCTTTTACTAATGCTTCAAAAGTTTTTTCTGTTATTTTTTCGCCATTATCTTTTTCTAAAAAACAGGTAACAGAAACATTTGCATCAACAAAAGAAGTATAGGTAATACCTACTTCTACGTTCCAGTCAAGTCCGGCTTCTACCTCTTTTGTGGTTTTCTTACAAATAGGAAGAGTGCGGCTTTCAATATAATCGATGTGCCCTTCTATGCATTGTTCTAGATAAATTGAGTCGTAAACACCAAATGCCATAATACATGGTCCCCAGTCCCATCCTGCATGACACTGAATTTTTCTTACTAAATTTCTATTTGGCGAACTTATATCATATAGTGAGCATGGAATTTCATAAGGCAATTTTGAAGCAGCTTTTATAGCATGTCGTTCTGATGGTTCAAACACAAGGGTAATAATATTTTTACCTTCTTGTAGATAATCGCTTACATCAAAGCGCCACTTTCTAAACATGTTACAGCATTTTCCAACTTCTTTGTTGTTTATAAAAACTTTTACAAAGGTATCTGCAGAGTTTAAAATAATATATTGTGTGCCGTGTTTAAATGATGAAGGAACGTCTATTTCCTTTGTGCAAATCCAATCTGTTCGCCCAATCCACTGAACATCCAATTCGTTTTTTGCATAATATGGATCTTGGATAATTTCTTTTTTTAATAAAGCAGAATGAATGTCTCCCGGAAGGGAAAAAGGAATAGTATTTGGTTGTATTATGCTAGAAATAACATTTTTAGGAACACTAGCTACATCATTGTTTTCTAATGAGAGATTCCACTCTCCATGCAACATTATTTTATTCATAAACAATTATATCACTGCATGGTATATTTTTCAAGTATCCAAACAGAGTAAGATAAATTTGCAGTAATAAAATTATTTGTTTTGTGTTAAAAAAAAATGAATAAATGGATTAAATATTTTGTTTTAAAAATATCAAGTTTGGGTATAAAATATCAATTTTGTATATAGCGGAATGCAAAATTGTGGTGTATAATTTATGTCGTAGCTTTTTTGGGCTACTAAAAATCTTTATTCATCTTAATTTAGATGAAAGCAGGAGAAAGGGAAATGAAAAAAGTATTATCACTTTTATTGGTTGCTCTTATGTTAGGGGGAGCAGTTTTTGCTGGTGGATCAAGTGATTCAGACGGAACTTTAGTTGGTGTTTCTATGCCTACTAAATCATTACAACGCTGGAACCAAGATGGTTCTAACATGCAAGCAGCTTTAGAAAAAGCTGGTTACACTGTTGACCTTCAATACGCTGACAACAAAGTTGACGTGCAAGTTTCACAAATTGAAAACATGGTAACAAAAGGTGCAGATATTCTTGTTGTTGCTGCTATTGACGGTGGAGCTCTTTCTGCAGTTCTTGATGAAGCAAAATCAATTGGTTGTGATGTTATTGCAT
>CAYJJW010000091.1:0-8494 GCA_964370555.1 uncultured Treponemataceae bacterium
CTTGTTCTTTTGCTGCCCAATCAATAGGTTGTAAAATTAATTCAACACCCATTCTTTTTGCAACTTCTTTTGCAAGATCAACATCATACCCAACAATATTATTTTGGCTGTCTCTAAAACCCATTGGAGGAAAAGAGTCATCAAGTCCCATAACAAACTCACCCTTAGACATAACGTCTTCGAGTGATGTATCTACGCCAGAATCATTTGCCCCACCTGCGAAAGCAGTAACTGAAAGCAACACAACGAGTAATAAAGCAATGCATTTTTTCATCATAAAACCTCTTTTTATGTATAAATATACAATAATTATACATAAAAATGAATATTTAATAAAGTACTTTTCAATGAATATTGTTACTTTTGTTAGAAACATGCATGTTTTCAACAAATACATTTTAATTACTTGTAAATTTTTCCTAAAATAAAAGCATTCTTAAGGTTGAAAAATTACAATATAAATGTTAAAATATTAGAAGGACTGCGTTCCAGTTAAAAAATAAAGAGGGATAGTACATGAGTGACGAATTGGCTCCTGAAATATTGGCACTACTCGAAAACAGCGTAAAAGACTTTTCATATGATGATGAAACAATGGATATGATTGATGACACAGAAGCAACGGTTGATCCATCTTCATTAAAGCCAACGGCTCCCTATGCACCGGTTAATTTATTAATTAAGCAATTTCAACCGGTAGGCCCATTTATAGCAGACACACCTCAAACAGACACCTTTGAAGATAAAGATTATTACAAAAAAGCACTTTCAGGAGAAAACGAAAGTGCCCAACGTGTTCATACAGTGTTGTCAAAATTCTTAAACTGTGAAGACCCAAAAGATAGAACCGTATATAGGCAACAAATGACAAATGCCTATTGGGAACTTCTTCGCTCTGTTGCTCCAAAAATGACATCAAAAAATGCTCTTATGGCAAAAAAAATGCTCATGCGCTACGCAATAATTCTTCCCTCTCTTTTCACCATAGAACAAAAAGAAACTTTTTCAAAAGCATTTTTAGAAAATAACTCAAACGAACCAATTTACTATCTCGATGAATGGTTTAGAGATATTGCTCTCGGGAGAATTGAGCTATCTGCAACAGATGAAGCTCCTGCAAGCAGAAAGCCTGCAGCGGGAAGTTCAGAAGAAACAAATAGACTCTTACAGCTAAAAGCAAAAAGTTCAGCAAAGCTTCAAACAGCAGAAAACTTTTTAACAATGAAAGAAAGTGAAAGGGCAATGCTCGAATCAGAAATTCGCTCTCGTTTTGAAATACTATCAGACCATCCTTTTATTCCCGGGGCACAACCACATAAACAACCTATGTCAGAACCTCAAAAAAAGATGGTATCGGAAATTAATGAAAAATTAAAAGCGCTTCTAAAAAATGACAAAGAACTATCTAGCTATTATAATGAGTACCAAGAAGCAAAAGAAACATGTGCAAACCTTGAACAAAAGTTAGCAACAACAGGAGAATCTACACTTCAAGTAAGTGGAACCGATATTAACACAGAAATTGATACCGTACACCAAATGGCAAAGATGACCGTTGGTCGCCAAGGAAATCACTTCCCTCTTTTTACACGGGAATATTTTCACTGTCTCCCAAAAGAAACAGGCTTTAGAGAAAATGTAATAGAAATAATGAATTGGATAGAATCAATAGATCCAACCGCATATTGCCGAGTTCATAAAAATATCCAAAACCGAATTATTCCTTTTGTAATACTCATACCAACATATGGTGAGTTTGGAATGTGTTGGGAGCCATTCAGTCGCTATAATAGAATTACAAGCAGGGCTCGTATTGCAATACCAATGTATTCAAAAAATCTTAAAAACTCACTCTTAATGGCAACGGCAGACCTTAGATGGCAAGTAGCAAAGGAAAAAGCTTCTTACTATTGGATGGAAGAAGGCATTACAGGACAATACTACCAATGGTTTGTATCTCAAAAACTAAAAGGCGATATAAAAGACTATTTTATAAAAGACTACCTCCTTTGGATGACAAAAGAAGCAGACGGAGTTCAACGACTAGAAAAAGAAATTCGTGGAATATTCTGGCGCCACATGCCATTCTCACAAGAAATAAAAGAAAAACTTAAAACACGAAGTTTAGTATATCAAGAGTTATTCCAAAGAGACCTCAACAGAGCCATGTCTGATGGATATTAATCCATTTACTAACAAAGAGGGCTGTACCAATGTACCATGAAAGAGCCGAACGAATCAGAGATGTTCTCAGATACGTTCGCAAATTTAACAGCAAAACTATAGTAATTCACATCGATGACTCAATTATTGAGTCTCCGTACTTTCTCAGCCATATAAGCGATATAAGTCTTATTCATGAAGCAGGTTTACACGTTGTTATTGTTCCGGGGTCAAGAGAAAGAATCAATGACATATTAGATAAGGCCCATATTGAATGGAAAATGCATAACGGATTTCGCATAACAAATGAAAGTGCTATTCCACTCATTAAAATGGCAGCCTTTGATACATCAAACAAAATTATGTCAAGCCTTGCCGGTGAACATAAAACAGCCTTAATTGGAAACTGGGTAAAAGCACGAGGAAAAGGTGTTATTAAAGGTATTGACTATGGTACTTGTGGTGAAATTGCAAATATCGAAACTGATGGCATAACGAAAATTTTAGAAAGTGACAGTATTCCTATTTTTCCATGCATAGGCTGGAGTAATACCGGAAAGCCGTACAACATCTCATCTGTTACATTGGCATCAGAAATAGCAATAGCTTTAAAAGCCGAAAAACTTTTTTACTTAGGAAACTATTCAACAATAGATACAACAAAAACCTTTTTACTAAAAGACAGTGATCCAATAGATGAAAACGGAAAACTATCTGCAATGACCATAGAACAAGCAAAATCCTTTTTAAAACAAAACAATACTCTTTTAAATGCAACAGAAACAACAACAGAGCAAGCAACATTAAAAATTATTCAAGTGTGTGCATATTCTTGTGAAAAAGACGTAACAAGAACACATGTAGTTGATGGCAGTTTAGACGGAGCCCTTTTAACAGAATTATTCTCAGATATTGGGCAAGGTACAATGATTTACAAAAACAACTACGGCGGAATACGCACCATGACAACAGATGATATTCCATCAGTTTTAAGCCTTATGCACCCCGCAATTGAAAAAGGCATACTTTTGGCAAGAACAGAAGAAGCCTTGCAAAACACCTTTAACGACTATATTGTATATGAAATGGATGGAGGCATAAAAGCTTGTGCAGCCCTTCACCTGTATAATGAAAAAAAAGAGGTACAAGGTGAAATTGCAGCCGTAGTAGTTGATGAAAATTTTTCTCGCAAAGGCATAGGCCCAATGCTTATTTCGTACTTAATTGAAAGTGCAAAAAAACAAGGTTGTAAATCTGTTTTTATTTTAACAACACAAACAGCCGATTGGTTTGAATCTTTGGGATTTAAACCGGACAACATAGACACCCTTCCAACAGAAAGAAAAACAGTGTGGGAAACAAAAAAAATGTCTAAATTGTTCCGATTACTATTTTAAAACAGTGTTGAAAAAAGTGCTGGTACTGCGATAAAATTTCCGATTGCACCACCTAAACTGGATAAAAAGAAAACTAAAAGAACTCTTGAAATACGATTTTTATAAATACCTTTCAATGATGAAAAATCGTCTATCAATGTTTCCATATCTTCAACCTTAGGCTTAACAAAAGTTGCTTGCACAAGACCTGTAAAGATACCAACAGCAATAAATGGATTTAATGTTCCAAGCGGAGCCCCTACAAAGCCTGCAATTATTGCAAGAGGATGCCCAAAAGCAAGCAAGGTTCCCAAGGCTGCTAACGAACCATTCCATAATAACCAATTAAGCAATAATTCTATTGAAGTTTGTGTGCCTCCCACAAAAAAACCGGCACCAATAAGCAAAATAATAAGAGCAGGGAAAATCCAGCCAAGTAACTTTGATCCAATACCAGGGTTTGGCACAATATCAATATTTGTGGTATCAGAAGTTTTTTCACCATTGTTTATTTGGTTTAGATAGCGTTCAACTCCTGGAAGATGCCCCGCGCCTAAAACAGCTACAACGTTGGTTCCTTTTGCTTCCCATATTTTACAGGCTAGGTATTGATCTCTCTCATCTATCAAAACCTCTTTAACAACAGGTAATTCTTTTGCTAATTCATTCATCATGGCATCCATTTCATTAGACTGCTTTAAATTTTCAATTTGCTCAGCCGATACTTCTTCTTTTTCAAAAGCACTGGCAAACAAAGTAGCTAATAATTTACATTTTCCCCAAAAGGTATTTTTTGCCCAAGCCCTGCGTAACGTTGTTTGAATTGACCTATCAACCATGGCTGTTGGAATATTTAATTCTTTTGCCGTTTGAATTGCAGCTCGCATTTCATCACCTGGTTTTACCCCCATGTCTGAACCAATTCTTTTTTGAAAAGAAGATAACACAAGATTTGCAATCATCATAAAACCACGTCCTTCTTTTAGGACTTTTGCAATATCGAGCTTTTTCCATGATTCAGGATCTTGCATAGAGGCATAGCGCCCACTATCAAGCTCTATAGCTACACAATCAGGTTTTTTAGTTTCTATCGTTGAAATAGCATCTTGTATACTCTCAGGTGAAACATGAGCAGTTCCCAATAAAGTAATTTCTCGCCCTTCAAACTGCAATACTATTTCGTTTTCGCCGGACTGTGTTTGTTCATTTTCTTTCATTTTCTATCCTAATTAATAAATCACATTATTTTTTTTCATATCTTCAACTGCCCATTCACAGAATCGATATTCAAAAAACATGGGAGCCTGCATATCTGTTACTTCAATATAATACTTATTTGCCAGATCTTCAAGCCCTTGTATCTCATAGAATACAGCCATATAAAAAAGCATTCTTCCACGTGTTGTACTGTTCTCTTCATTTACAACTTTTTGTAGCACAGAATTATCACCCAAACCATCATAATATAAACGCAACATTAAATAATCAAGAGAAGACCTATCTACACCTTTCATGGCTTCTTTTAAAAACTCTTGATTCCTTACTCTGTTATTTTCTTTCAAATAAGTGGCAGAAATTAATAATGCGTAAGAAATACTTTCAGGATCAGCTTCATACGCTCTTAAAAAAGCATTTCTAGCCTCTGTCCAGTTTTCATCTTTCCAATAAAGCATACCTATTGACTCATATGCAAAATAATACTCAGGGTTATATCTTACAACATTATTATAGTCTGAAAGAGCCCCTTCATAGTCACCCATCTCATCGCGTAAGCCACCTCTATATGCATAACCTAAAAAGTAGGTTGGTTCAAGCTCAATGGCTCTACTCCATGCTTCTACTGCATTTTCTTTATCAAACTTCTTTAAATATACATTTCCTAAATCTAACCAATGTGAAAAATAATTTTCTTCATATTTTATTGCTGTTTCAAGCTGTGCAATAGCATCGTCATATTTTCCTCTTTCAGAACTAAGCTTTGCAAGATATGACCAAGCCAAACTATTTTCAGGCTCTATTTCAACAAGTGTATTAAAAGCCGTCTTTGCTGCATCATCATTTTTTAAATACCAAGAAGTTAAACCATGCCCAAATAAAGAGGCAGGATCTTCAGGGTCGGCTTTTAAGCCTTCAACAAAATGTTTATTTGCAAGCCTAAAATTTTTAGCAGACATATAAATATTGGCCATTTCTACATTTGCATCAATATTTGTTGGATCTTTTTGTAGTATATCTTCTACTACGGCTCTACTTTCTTTTTCTTGACCTTCCGCTTTCAATATTAATGCTCGCAAAAAAAGCAAATCAACATTTCCAGGATCGGTAGATAACATAGCATTGACAAAGTCACTTGCATCTTTTGTTTTTCCTGCAGAAAGTAATAATGATGCTTGAAGATACTTTAAACCTTCATCATCTTTATATTCTTCCGGTAAATCATCAAAAAGCAAAAGCGCTTCCTCTATAGCATTATTGCTTAAAAGCTCCTGTAGTTTTGTTGCAAATGCAATCTCATACGGAACGTCTTCTTCAACTTCAACTTCAGCTTCTTCTACCTCTTCTTCCTCAACAACAGAAGGTAACGTTTCTTCAATAACAACTTCTTCTTGCTTTTGCTCTACCACAGTAGTATCACCTTCCTGCGTTTCACACCCCATAAAAAAAAGACTTATTGTGATAATACATATTATGCATATATCAGTAAAACTTTGTTTTTTTTGTAACCATGTACCAATCATTTTTATTCCTTATATTTTAATTAATATGCTCGAAGGGTGTTGATTTTAAGCGTATAATTAGGTACACTTAAACAAATGGCAAAACACCTATTCCGCAATTTTTTTGGACTTATTGTCCTATATATTATTATTATTTTCGGCATTTTTGCAATTCAATTTAGGAAGGAAATGTCGATTTTTCAAAATTTTCAATCTCTTAACTTGCGATTAACCGCTAATGCATCAGAATCTGATGCAGAAGAAACAACTTTAAGCAATAATTTTAGAATTTCTGGCAATGGGATTGTTCTTCTCGCGAGTGACTCAAATCCTCTTATGCTCCAAAAGAACTCCGGTGATTTAATTCCGTTATCTTTACAAAGCTGGGAAGAGATAAGTGAAAACTCTTTTTCACTTTCATTCTCTGAAGATATAACCCTTTCTTTTAATGCCGATGAATCAGGTTTCGATATTATTTCTACTATTCCGAATAATCAAGACTCAATTATTATTCCCTATGAAACAGTAAGCGCCTATAATATTACCGATGTGCTAAAAAACAGAATTATTGTAAAATCACGGGATGAAGCTTTTTCACTTGTAGCAGGAACAGTAACAACAAACACTATTCAACTATCCCCTCGAACCAGTGCCATTGCACAAGTTTCAACATATGAAGAAACCCAAGCATTCTCATATAATAGTATTGTTGGCATGGAAAATACTACAGAAGAAAGCCTCAATGCTACAATTGCCCTCTTAAAAAATCAAATTATACGATCTTTTGAATCAGCACAAGGCTCTGATGCAACAAATGAAAAATTTGTAGCTGCCTATATTGCAGAGCTTGCTTTACAAGGAAGATACGCTGAAGCTATTACAAACATTTCGGCTGCATTCATCAATGGTAATAACAGAACATATTTTACCGCACCATACTTTAACACTCTTGTATCTATGAATCAAACATTAATTCAAGAAAAAGAAAACGTTTTATTTTCTATGCAATACTCATTAGAAAGAAACATACTCGATGTATATAAGCTCGATACTCTTCCTACCTTTCTACTTCAACAGCGAGCAGATTCAATTGAAGATATTTTAACACTCCCTGTAAGCATGGAAACATTTGAACCAACCGTGCAGCAAGCAACAGGTATTATTGATACATATGTCACATTATCAAAAAACATACCAACCACAGCTTCTATTTTAGAACCGGTTATAGAAAAATGCATCGAAGTTCTTCAATCTTCAACTATCCTAAACGAATCACAATTAACCATTGTTGCTGATGATGAAATTATAGATACAGAATTTAGCATAAAAGCCGGCGCAGCATTAAGAAACTACGGTAATTTAACCGGTAGATCTGAATTAATTGCAGGTGGAACAATGCTCATTGTAAGTGCCCTACAAAACATTTCATCGCTATCTGCAAATACCATGGCATATATATACCCTTATGTTATTTCCGATAATCCTTATTATCCTCATGCAGATGTATTAGGATACAACAATGGAACACCAATTTGGATGTGGAATATCATTCCTGAAAAAACATTCTCAGTTGATTCTGAAGAAAACATTACATTTAATTTCAATTTCCCTGTAACAGAAATTTATCACAGTATTATTACTGGAATTGAGCCCTTTGAAGAAATCCAAATTTATGGGCTAGATTATGCAACCGATGCTCGATTTGAAACATACAATGCTCCAGGGTATGTATACATTGATGATACAGGAACACTCCTATTACGTTACCGTCAGCGAAATGAAATAGAAGAAATGAGACTTATTTATGAGCCTCTTCCTCCTGAACCGACAGAGCCATCAGCAGAAGGTCAAGCAACAACAAATACACAAATAGAAGTACCAAGTGAGTCTCTCTAGTTTACTCATTTTCTTTTTATTTTTTGTTGTTGCGCTGCTATTGTTCTATTATGCTTTTCAATTTTTTTTAGATTACTTTGCAAAAAGACCACCACAAAAGAAAAAGAGAGTTCCTCAAGGAAGAGCAAAAAGCCCCTGCCCTCTATGTGGTACTATGCTATACGGTGGAGAAAATGTTATTTCGAGGGTTTACAAAACAGGGAGTGCAAACGAGCAACCATGTACCATTCATGGCTGTCCACATTGCTTTCCAGATGTAGAACGAGGCCTAGAGCGCGTTTGCCCAGTTTGCCACAAAAAAGTTCCAACTAAGGGGCATTTAACAGCATATATTTTTACACG
>CAYJJW010000092.1:0-8409 GCA_964370555.1 uncultured Treponemataceae bacterium
AATTTCACCTGTTCCAACTGCATTAATTGCATCAGAAACCCCATCAACACCGGTAACTTTTACTTTTCCAGCAAGACCTTTTGCTTCAAGAGCTTGCACAATACCTAATGACATACCATCACTTGCTGACCAAATACCGTCAATGTCATCATATTTTGAAAGCCAAGATTCTGTTATTGAAAGACCTTTTTTTGTATCCCAATCACCTGCTTGTGTTTCAAGCATTTCTACACCAGGATATTCTTTTAAAGCTTTTTCTAAACCGGCCATACGTGTGGTGTTTGCATTGTTAGCAAGCATACCTTGCATAGCTAAGATTTTTCCTTTACCTGGAGTATCAAATGATTCAAACATTGCTACTGCAATATCGTAACCTTGTTTTTCACCATCACATGATTGGTGTGCTACCCAGTATTTGAAATCCATTGGAGACATACCTTCAGGTGTGTTCCATGCACTAGTCCAGTAAACACCAGCTTCTTCACAAATTTCTGCAATTGGCACAATGTTAGGAGCATTGTTTGGGTCCACAAATAGAATCATATTGCTACCTTTACTAGCAACTAAAGCTTTAATGTCATTAATTTGCTTATCATCATTTGATTCACAAGGTAATACTTGAAGCTCTGCTGTTCCCTCTGGTAATGTGTCAATAAATGCTTGAGCACCTTCTACATACTGTGTGTGATATTCACTAGACATAGATCGTATACTTACTGCAACAGTAAGAGGACCATCAGCTGCTTCGGTAGTACCCATAGCTGATACAAATGACACTGCTAAAAGCGCCAAAACCATAATTGAAAAAAGTTTTTTCATTTTCTTCTCCTTTTTGTGCCATTATGTGACACACCATTTTTTATAACTAATTAGCACCTTTGCCAATGAGTTTTTCAGAACCTCGTAAGCGTAATTCACAGGGAATCATACTTATTCGTTTTGGGGCATCAGGATTTTTTAATCTTTCTAAAAGCATATGCATTGCTGTTCGTCCCATTTCAACCGCATCGCGAGTAACAACTGATAAAGGATAATCAATAGAATCTAAAGCCGGTATGTGGTCAATACCAATAACAGCTATATCTTTTCCTATGGTTAAGCCATATTCAGTACATGCCTTTATAAATCCTAAGCTTGTATAGTTATTACTTGTAACCATTGCTTCGGGAAAATTTCCTGAAGCAAACATATTTTTTGTAACTTCATATGCAGTATTAGCAGTAAAATCACCGCCTAACATATAATTTCTGTCTACATAATAGCCACTTTCTTCCATTGCGGCGATATAACCATTTTTACGGTCACGTCCAATAAGCAAGTTTAAATCACCTGTTATAATCCCAATATTTCTATGACCTGCACCAATTAGCTCTTTTGTTGCAATATAGGTTGACTGAAAGTTTTCGTAAAAAACTCCATCCCATTTTGAACTATCAAAACCTCTATCAACTACAATAATTGGAACGTGTAATCTTTCATACATAGCAGTTAATTTGCTTGCAGATTTTTCATCAAAAAAGCCCCTAGCAGGTGTAATTATGATTCCACATGTATCTTGCTTTTGTGCCATTTTAACAGCTTGTTCTTCTAAATCTAGATTATTATCTGTATTACTATATGTCAAAGCATAATCGGTATTTTGCGCAACCTCAGAAATACCCGCCATAAGCTCACCAAAAAATGAATTAGCAATTTCAGGTATTATTACACTAATAGATTTTGAAGTACTGGTAGATAAATTTACTGCAGCTGCACTTGGGGTATAATCTGTTGCTTCAATTATTGTTTCAATTTTCTCTCTAGTTTCTGTATTCACATACCCGTTATTATTTAATACCCTAGAAACGGTTGTTTTTGAAACTCCTGCTAGTCGTGCTACTTCTCGAATTGTCATAATACCTCTTAATTTATATGTAACCGGTTTCATATCTTTTTTGAAATATACACCATCTTATACTACCTGTCAAGTAAAAATTTACAAAATATTGCTATTTTTTTGGAATTTTTAGTAATATTTTCAATATTTTTTGCTTTTTTATACATTTATATATGGGACAATTCGTCCCATATATAAATGTGTTTCATTTTCTGTCCCTTTTTATTTAAAATATATAAAAAAACCTTGACAAAATTTCCATCTCATTGTAGTATACTTGTATACAAGTTTAATTATGAAAGAGCCATTATCACCTAATGACATTTACCAAGTTCTCAAAGATGCAATTGTAAACCTTACCTACATGCCCTCAGAAAAGCTATCTGAAAACATAATTGCAAAAGAATTTCATGTTTCAAGAACTCCTGTTAAAGCTGCTTTTACACGCCTTGAAAACGAAGGCTATTTAACTGTTCTTCCTCAAAGAGGAACATTTGTATCCCTACTCGACTTATCAAGAATAAAAGAAATTTTATACATGCGTTTTGTACTTGAAAAAGATATTGTAACACGCTTTATAGCAACAAGTTCAGATGACGATATTCAAGACTTACAAGATGTTTTACTCACACAACAAAAACTTGTAACACGAGAAAATTTTACCCCATCAGAGTTTTATGAACTGGACGTACTTTTTCATGGAATAATATTTGAAAAGGTTGGGAACGCAATATTATGGGAAGAACTATTAAAACTGCAAGTTAATTATGCACGCTTTAGAATGCTTGATATTGTAAGTGCAGAAAAGTTTTCAGATCTTATTCAAGAACATGCCTTATTATTAGAGGCACTTGAAAAAAAAGACATAGAACAATATGTAACTCTATTACATGAACATTTAAGCGGAAATTTACAAAAATTAGAAACAATAATGGAATCAAATATTAAACATTATTTTAAATAAAGGAGAAATAAATGAATTTGAACTTACGTAAAAAAGAAGATTGCATGTACGACCAAGTATCTCTTGGTGAAGTTATGTTACGCTTAGATCCGGGCGAAGGGCGTATCAAAACTGCAAGAAACTTTAGAGCTTGGGAAGGTGGCGGAGAGTACAATGTGGCTCGTGGTTTACGACGCTGCTTTGGCTACAACACAGCCGTTCTTACAGCCTTTGCTGATAATGAAGTTGGGCGTCTTGTGGAAGATTTTATTTTACAAGGCGGCGTTGATACCCGATTTATTAAATGGGTAGATTATGATGGCATTGGTCGTGAGGTTAGAAACGGTCTTAATTTTACAGAGCGAGGTTTTGGTGTTCGTGGAGCTGTTGGGGTATCAGATAGAGGTAATACTGCAATAAGCCAAGTAAAACCAACAGACTTTGATTTTGATTATATTTTCGGAAAGCTTGGTGCACGCTGGTTACACACCGGTGGAATCTTTGCTGCCTTGTCAGAAAGCAGTGCTGAAACCTGTATTGCTGCCGTTAAAGCAGCAAAAAAATATGGAACACTTGTATCATATGACTTAAACTACCGCCCTTCTATGTGGAAATCTATTGGAGGCATAAAAAAAGCTCAAGAAGTAAACCGTGAAATTGCAAAATACATTGATGTAATGATTGGAAATGAAGAAGATTTTACCGCATGCTTAGGATTAGAAATTCCTGGTAATGATGAAAACTTAAAAGAGTTAAACTTAGACGGCTACAAAAAAATGATTGAAAATGCCGTAAAAGAGTTTCCAAACTTTAAAGTTGTAGCAACTACTCTTAGAGAAGTAAAATCTGCAACCATTAACGACTGGGCTGCTATGTGTTATGCTGAAGGAAATATCTATTTTTCTACAAAGTATGAAGCATTAGAAATTATGGATAGAGTTGGTGGCGGCGACAGCTTTGCATCCGGTTTAATCTACGGTTTAATGGAAACAGAAAATGCAGAAAAGGCAGTAAACTACGGGGCCGCTCATGGAGCACTAGCAATGACAACAGCAGGTGATACCTCAATGGCAAGTGTAAAAGAAGTTGAAAAACTTATGAAAGGTGCGGGAGCACGCGTTGATCGTTAATTACGAATTACGAATTACGAATTAGGAATTAGGAATTAGGAATTAGGAATTATAATATGACAATAGCAGAAAAAATAGCAAAAATTGGTGTAGTGCCGGTAATTAAACTTGACCGTCCTACAGAGGATGCACAGCCTCTAGCAAAGGCATTAATTGAAGGCGGACTTCCCGTAGCAGAAATTACCTTTAGAGCTGCAGGCGCTGCAAGTGCAATGAAAATTATGAAAGAAGCATATCCTGAAATGATTGTAGGGGCTGGTACCGTACTACGAACAGAACAAGTAGATGAGGCAATTGCTGCAGGGGCTGAGTTTATTGTTTCACCCGGATTAAACCCAAAGGTTGTAAAATACTGTCTAGAAAAAAATATTACCATTTTTCCAGGATGCGTAACACCTACCGAAATTGAAATGGCATTAGAATTAGGGCTTACTACCCTCAAGTTTTTTCCGGCAGCGCAATATGGCGGCTTAAAAACTATTAATGCCCTTTGTGCACCATACAATATGATTAAGTTTATGCCAACCGGTGGTATTTCTTTAGATAACCTAGAAGAAACGTTATCCAATAAAAATATTGTTGCGTGTGGCGGAAGCTACATGGTAACAGCAGATTTAATCGACAACAAAAAATGGCAAGATATTACAGATCTCTGTAAAAAATCTGCAGACATTGTAGCAAAGTACCGGTAGTGCCCATAACGCATTAGGGATTGTAGGGACCGCGTAGCGGTTTGTACACGTTGGGCCTTCCATATGCCCCAACGTGTGCAAATGGAGCGTAAGCGGAATCCCGAAAAGAGCGACCCCGTATATGGCAACCTAGGTGTTGCCATGCGGGGGAATGCCAAAAAAATGCTTTATCTTTCCATCTTGACACATCGCTCTTATAAGAGTATTATTACCCATATATTCCATCTTTAAGGAGTAATGATAAAATAACATACTCCGTTACACTCCGTGCTCTATGGAGTATAGCAGGTGGGCAAAACGAGTCCATGTTATTTTATCATTTGCAAAAGTAGAAGTGTTGTTTATGCTTTTGCTTATTCGCGACTTCCATGTCGCGCCGCTAACGCGGAGTTTTTATAGGAGTTTCTATGTCAGAAAAATTATACTTTAGCTACAACAAAATTCACGATACGGTAAAAACGTTATCTAACAAAATAATTGAAGATGCCTACGAACCTGAACTCATGGTTGCAATCGGATCTGGTGGATTTATTCCTGCTCGTATGATGAAAACCTTTATTGAAATTCCTATTTTAACCGTTGGCGTTAAATATTATACCGATGGTGCTGAAACATTAGATGAGCCTTGCAAAATTCAATGGATTGATGATGCAACAAAAAAACTTGAAGGTAAAAAAATTCTCTTAGTAGATGAAGTTGACGATACACGAGCTACGCTTGAATATTGTATAAAAGAGCTTCTCAGTCATAATCCAAAAGAAATTGCCGTTGCGGTTATTCACCAAAAAGAAAAGCCCAAAAAAGGCATAATTCCAAGTGAAGTTAAACGTTACTATGCAGGACAAATTTTAGATGATGCATGGTGTTGTTATCCATGGGATGCAAAAGATATCTTTGAACACGAAAGATTAAGTAATATGTAGGCTATAATAATTTCTTTAATTCTGCCTTTTTTTCATACATTTTTTTATCAATAATTGCGAAAAAGGCATCGAACTCTTCTCGGCTTGTTCCTTCAAACTTACCGTAGCCCCACGCCAAAGAAAAACTTGGGTTCATTTCTTTACTAACGTCTGCAACCCTTTCTTGCATAGCTACAAGACCATCTTCAATTTGAGATTCAGTACAATCCGTTAATATTATAACAAACTCATCCCCGCCTACCCTATAAATCTTTCCAAATTCAGAAAAACTATGCAGTAAAGCAGTATATGACTGAATAAGAGCTTCATTACCAGCATTATGCCCAAGAATATCATTAACTTTTTTTAAATTATTCATGTCACAAATCATACACCAAAAGTCTTTTTGTTCATGCGATCGTTCACGACTTCTAAACATATCCCAAAGTTCCTCATGGTATGCTGTTGCATTAAATCCACCGGTAAGAGAATCCTTAAACGAATAATTAAGTAGCATTGTTTTTAATTTATCAATTACTATTGCAATTTTACCAATTTCATCCTTTGTAAATAAATGCTCCGGTATGTCAGTTTTCATATTCCCTGTTTGTGCAATTTTAGATACCGACTTTTCAAGAGATCCTAAACTACCTTGCATAGTGCTAGCAAAAGATCTAATTAATACTAATACTGCCATAGCAACTGCCGCAAACGATACAGCCATAAAAACAGTAACAAAGCGTACTATTTGATTATTGTGCTCAAGAACATCTTCCATAAACAACTTTTCTTCTTGTAAAAAAGAATCAATACTTCCAAAAAAAGTATTTGCAATAGGTGTTACCCTAGTAAGCGCTTCTAAAGCATCAAAAAAATCTCCGCCTCTCATTTCAATATTAGCTGATAAAAGCATGCTGTCTTTGTAAATATTTTTTTCTTCGATGATAGCATCAAAAGTTTCTTTTTTTTCATCAGTTAATCGTTTTGAATAGTTTTCCATCATTAAATCTAAATTATAGAATGCTAATAAGTATTGGTCAAATAAGCGAAGTTGATCATCATGGTTATCAGATAATAAAATATCGCGACCCAAAACTCTACAAGAATACATTGTTCTAATTATTTCATATAATTTTTGTTCATTTTCTACATTTTCTGACAAAACTTCCTGTGAAATATTATTTACGGTTCGTAATCCCACCATAGAAATAATTCCAATAGAAACAACAAGAGAGAACAATATTGTTTGTACTGGTTGAAACTTTTTTTTAAGAGGTGCGTTTAATAACCACTTTTTATATGCATTCATCATGTTCCTAATATAATTAAAATCAATGTATCTATTTTTATACAACATATATACTATATAATGTATAAAAAAAACTGTCAATAACTAAAAAATTTTACATTTATTCTTTCTTCTTTCATCTTTCAACTATTGAAAATTTTTTATCTATATGCTAATATGAGTAATACTTATATAGCAAATCATCAGACATCATATGATAGTATAACTGAAAATTAATTTAAAAATGGAAGAGATTGATGACTGAAAATTCAGAATCAAGCGAACAAAAAATTATTGCAGTATGTGCATTTGTACTGCTCCTATCAATAACCTCTTTAGTATTATTTAACAATGTTGTTGAAAGTATATTACACAATACTTCAAAAATAACCTTAAATGAAGTTGCAATACAACAGCAACTTATAATCAACATGGACATAAACAGTGCAAAGAAAACAATCGTTAGCTTAGCCGAGTCATTTTCAGGTTTAGACTATACACAGACTTCAATAAAAAAGTATTTAGTTAATCAAATAGAAAACTTTAGTTTTGAAGAAATTGCTTTTATTAGTATTGATGGTTCTCGCATTTCAGCATATGGAAAAGACAAAGACATTAACTTAGAACCGCACACAAAAGACCCTCACCGAAAATTAGCCACAACATCGCAACCCTACACTTGCAGCTATTCAAATAGCCGTGTAATGAATATTGTAAGTCCTGTTTATAAAAACAATATAATAACGGGCTATATTGCAGCAAAGTACTCCTTTGCACTTTTAACCTTTAATCTTAACAATATTATTAAAGGAAATGGATATGCACTCATATCAGAAGGATTTGAAACCCCCGCATTTACTACATCAAGCGATTATTTCACATTAGCATCACTAAAAAAAGCCACTATGAAAGATGGTGAAACAATAGAAAATGTTATGAAAAATATTAAAATGGGAAAAGAGGGAATATTCTCATTTGAAATTAACACAAATAGCCAAATAGCCATATATAAACCACTTGACATAAATGATTGGTATTTTATACTAGTTTTGGATGAAAACAAAGCTACTTCTGACACTAAAATACTTGCAAACGTGATTGCCTTTGTAAGTGTAATTGTTTTGAGTCTTTTAGGATTCTTTTTATGGTATGCCCTTCATTCAAAAGCCGAAAGCGTTAGAAATATTGAGAAAATTGCTTATTTTGATGAATTAACTAAACTTCCCAATATTACAAAACTAAAAACACATATTACAGAAACAATAAAAAAACATCCAAATGATTCGTATGCAATGATAAAAATAGATATTGCTAACTTCAAATCAATTAATGAAATGTATAACTATGAGGTTGGGAACCAAGTACTGCAAGCTTTTTATGATACAGGAAAACTTGTCGATGAAAAAACGTTTATGATTGCAAGAATTGTAGCAGATGAATTTATTATGTTTTCAGGTAATAATTTTTTAGAGAATCTTGATTCAATGACAACATTTTATGAAGAATATTTTAAGAAAACAATTCCAATAATTCAAAATCATATGTTAACCTTTTCATATGGACGCTACTTTATAAAAC
>CAYJJW010000093.1:0-8370 GCA_964370555.1 uncultured Treponemataceae bacterium
CAGCTTCATAGCCAATTAGGTCATAAGCTTTTATGTCAAGTTCGCCGCCAAACATATTAGAAATTGCAGAGCCGGTATTGATATCACCTGCATCAAGTACGAGAACATTTTCGTTTTCTGCTCTAACTCCCTTAATAAAGGTGGCTCTTTCTGCAAGGCCTGCTTCACCATCTTTTGCAAGAACAGCGCCGTGGTGATCATTTGTGTGTAAAATAGTTAAAGTGTATTCTGCGTTAGGGTCTCTTTGAGGTGCAGTTACACATCCAAAAATCATTGCTACAAGTAAAATAATACCTGCAATACGAAAAGTTTTTTTCATGTTTTTTCTCCTGTAAAAAAAATTGATTTTTTTCCTACTTTAATTACAACATAGAAAAGCATAGTTGTCAATTGTAAAAAAGAGAATATTGTATAGATTTTTCGGAAGTTTTAAATGGTTTTTACAAAAACTACTCAGCCTTTGCATCTACCTCTTCTGCAGAAGGAATCGAACTTTGAGCACCTTTTCTTGATACTGTTATCGAAGATGCTTTATTAGCATACTGCACAGACTCTATCAAACTCTTACCCTTTGATAACTGTATTGCAAAGGCTGCCGTAAAGGTATCCCCTGCTGCAGTTGTGTCTACAACCTTTGCAGGTGATGCCGGTAGTTTTTTTACACCTGTTTCATCAGAATTAATCAACAGCCCTTCTGGACCAAGTGTAACAATGACAACAGGAACACCTTTTTTGCGAAGTTTTTCACTTCCCTCTATAAAATCGCAGTTTTCTTCACCAAGAATTTGTGAAAACTCTGTTTCGTTTGGTTTAATAACATCTATATACTTAAAAAGTTCTTCAGGAAAAACTTTTGGCACAGGTGCAGGATCAAGTATTACAAATTTACCATGTTTTTTTGAAACCTTTGCAGCTTCTATAACAACAGCTAGAGGAACTTCCATTTGCATTATCACTATATCAGAACTTTTTATCAAATCTTCATTTGCATAAATATCGTCAATTGATAACTTGTTGTTTGCACCGGGAAGAACGATAATACTGTTGTTACCTTGTGCATTTACAGGTATCCAAGCAATTCCTGTTGCGGTATCCTTTTTTTCCAAAAGATTTGATACATCAACGTTTACAGAACTTAAGCTTTTTCGCTCAATATCGGCATACGCATCATCTCCTACCGCCCCAAGCATTGTAACATTGCCACCAAGTTTTCCAACGGCATATGCTTGATTCGCCCCTTTTCCACCTGACACATACATCACTTCACTATTAGCAAGAATAGTTTCTCCGGTTACAGGAATATGATCAACACTAACAACCATATCTACATTCAAACTACCAATTACTAATATCTTTTTCATGTATGTACCATCCTTACCGTTTTTTTATTAGAAAAATCCTTTTAACAGATTTGAAGCAGCTTCTTGAGCACCTTCTTTTACAGCACCTGCTGCTTGATCTTTTAAGCGTTGCTCTAGTTCACCTTTTATGGACTCTAGCTCACCATCAATGTTTCCTAAGCGGCCTTGTAAATCTTGCATTGAACTACTTACATCCCCAAAACTTGAAACCGTATCCATAAATCCATCGGTATAACCTGCCAAATAGGCTTCTGCTTCTTCTTGTAGATTCTCTTTAAGAGCTGCAATTTCTGCATTTAAAGCCGTAGAAAGCCCATCAATGATTTTTTTGTCAACATCGGTATCAATACCTATTCCGATACCTTCATCTAGTGAAAACGAAACTTCGGTTTGTAGATAAAATGATTGAATAGCTTCTAACACACTTGAATACATATCATACACAGAACTTGGCTCAAATGAAGCAGCACTTAATAATGCAGGATTAAAGTCAAAATTTGCATCTAAATCAAAATCACCGGTAAGCTCAAAATTTGCCTCCGCTGTAATATTAGCATCACCACCAATACTTGGAATCCCAACAGATGAAGAAGATGTGAGAGAACTTGTATCAAGACCAGAACCTTTAAAGTCTAGTTCTATAGGAAAATTTTCTGTTACAGTGCGTAAATCTACCAATGCATCCAAAGTGCCTGCAAAATCTGCCATTGCTAAATCAAGATTTGCAGTTGCAGGTGTTTGAATTAAGTCAGGATTGTTTGAAACATCATGCGCAAACCCTGAAACAGAAACACCGTTTCCGGTATCCGATCCTGAGAATACTACATTTTTAACTAAAAAACTTGGCATTTCTGCATTAAACTGTACTGTTCTTCCTCGGAGTCTTTCAAATGTTTCTTTTTCTTCTTTGCTAGATTCATCTGCTACAGCTTTTGCCCTTGAAAGACCATCAAGTACTTTTTGTATTGTAGGGTAATAATCACCTAAAATACCCACAATAAATCCTTCAAAGCCGGAACTCACCATACCTTGGGCATCATCGAAGGTAAAAGAAGTAATATTATTTATTTCATTTTGCACAAAACTTGTATCTGCTCGAATAGCTCCTTGAATTTCAGAACTAAGGCCTTCTACTGTATCAATATCATTTTCAAGACGAGTAGAAACTTCGTTAACTTGTGACTGCAAAGCCTTTCCTTGATCTACAAGTGTTTGAATAGTAGCAACCCCATCGGTAATTGTTTTTACATCGACTGTTTCAGTTTCAAGAAGAGCTTGCACTTCTTCAACAGATGCAAAAAGAGCCTCTCCTGATTCTTCCAATTCTGGAGCAACATTTTGCCAATAATCGGTTATTTCTTCAACGGTGTTTTGGGAAGATTCAACAAGACCGGGCACTTGCAGATTTTCCAAATAAGAAGCCATTAAATTTTCAGGATTATATGTTGCAATTGCTTGCTCAATTACATTTTGAGTATTTGATGTAAGTGTAGACTTTGTATCATTTATTGCAAGTGCAAATTTCCCTTCTTTTGTGTCTTCTTTTGGCTCAGATTCAGGAATTATGCGTGGTAATTCACCTGAAGTTTCTCTTGGCGTTCCAAGGGCTACGCCTTCAACACTTAATTCATCGGCTACAAATCGGCCAAGAAACACTTGCGTTACATCAAAGTCAATACTAGAGCGTGAAAATTCAAAAAGATTTTGCATAGGGCTTGCTTTATCGGCAAGAGCAAAATTTTCAATTACCAAAGAGCCATCATAGAGTTCTATATCAACAGAATCAATATCACACTTTGCACCATAGCTTGATTGCACAACAGAAATTATCACATTTTTTAAAACACTATCCAAAAAGAAACGTTCAAAAACTATGCCTCCAACCACTAACACGGCTACAATTATCAATGGTACAACTTTTATTCTACCTTTTGGTTTTTTGGGCTTTTTCTCTTTTTTTTGCTTAGGCTTTTTTAAAGCCTTTTCATTTTTAGAGCTTACTTTTTTTTCTGCAACTTTTTCAACTTTTTTTGTGACGGTTTTTTTTGCAGGGGCAGTAGCCTTCTTTTTTGGATCTATTTTTTCTTTAGCCACGGAATGCCTCCACTTTTGAATATGCCTTATAGATTTTACTGATTATTGGGGTTTTCATAAACCCTTTTACAAGTTTGTTGTTAGCAAGAATAGGACTAAGCTTTTTTCTCCATACCAATACAAAAGCTCTTCCCAGTAAATACATAGGAGCATAGGCCACAATACCAAACAAAAGAGAACCCATAACAATAGAGTTATTTAACTTAGTATATGCCATTATCGGGATATTTAAAAATGTTGCCATAAAAGGAGCTATCGCCTCAATTGTTAACACTGTGTACCCAATAGTATCAAACAAGGGGTCAAGAAAAATAGGTAAAAGAGAGCCCAACATAATAATAAGTAAAAAAGCACCTTTATTAATACGCAAAAATAAAAAAAGAATAAAAATAAGATACCATAAAATATTATCTTTGGGCATAAGCCCTAAAACCAACCCGCAAGATGCGGCATGAGCTATCTCACCGGGATGAGAATTGTCATTTAGCCCTTTTAAGAGCTTTACAATTAAACTAATCATACATCATTCCAAATTTATAAAATATTTCGCATCACCTGCGAGAGAACTAATCTTTTAAGAAATATTCAACAGTAGTTACAACACGTACTGTCTTTTTTTCGGGCAATCCGGGGCTTGCATCTTCTATAGAAAATAAACCTTGCGATGCACTCACAATTTTCCCTACCTCGCTTCCTGAATCGACAGCAAATTGTTCTGCCGCCTCGCGAGCATTTTCAGTTGCTTCTGCAATCATCAAAGGTTTTACATCGTTAAGTTTTGTAAACAAATATTGAACACGAGAATCATATTCACTTCTAAGCGCAACACCTTGTCCTATTAAATCAAGTGAAGATGAAAGGGCTTCCTTTACGGCACTTACATTTGAAGAGCGAACAAAAACGGTAATTTCGGCTATATATCTAAAAGGGGCATCGTTTGCAGAATAATAATTAGAAAGGGCATCTGTTACAGAAGGCTCTTTAATTGTTATTTCATCTTCAGTAAACCCAAATCGATCAAGATACAGACTTACAAGGGTAAGTTTATCGGTTATTTCGTCTCGAACAATGCTTAAGTCATCACCTGAAACACTAAACTTAATAGGCCATACGGCAAAATCGGCATCATATTCGTGTTCTGAAAGCCCTCTAACCGTTACCGTTCTATCAGTAGCAGTAACATTAAAAAGACCAAACGCAATAAAAGCAGAGGCTACAATTATTGATAATGCAATAATCGCTAATGGTGCAAAAAGTTGATTTTGTTTCATATATACATTATACAAACTACAATAGATTTTTCAAGTAGAGAAAGAGTACCTTTTCAATTTATTCTTGTGGAACAATAAAGAGTGCCATGGACGGCACAACACTTATCCAACAACGATGTTTTAGCTCTGCTAAAACTCGATAGCAAACATTGGCAGGGATGCCAATGTTTGCGTATTACTCATCAATATCGGGAATTTTTTTCTTTAACGAATCTAAGAATTGCTCTCCGGTTACGCCTTCTCGTAAACAGGCAAATACGCAATTATCGCCACCTGCAATTGTTCCCAGTACTTCATCCATAGCAAGATTATCAAGAGCAACAGCAACAACATCAGAATAGCCTGAGTATGTTTTTATAACAACCATGTTTCCTGAAAAATCTATAGATATATAACCTCGTAGAAAATCTTGTGCAAGGCTTTTGTCATTTTCACCTCGATCATCTTCTCCAGGAAGCACATATACATACCCATTTTTCCCATCAGAGAGCTTTCCAACTTTTAAAAGTTTTAAATCTCTCGACAAGGTTGCTTGAGTAACAGCAAAGCCTTCATCTTGTAAAGAAGAAAGCAATTTTTCTTGTGATTCAATATTATTGTTTTTTATTAATTTTCGAATAACTTTTAGGCGATTAAGGCGTTCTTTCATATCAGTTCTCCATTGAACATTCAATATTTTTACATTTTTCTACTTAAATATTGCATAAAAATACACTTTTTGTCAATGGGAACACAAAGATTTTTAAAAATTACCTTTGCTTTATAGTTCTTGCCATGGGTGGCACAAAAAGAATACATAAACGAGTTTTGAGCTAATCCATCCCTCCAAAATTGCAAAACTCGCTAGTTAAAATCGGCAAGGATGCCGATTTTAACGCAAAACTACGTATGTTTTTCCTGTTCCACCGTCTTCAGGACGAGCAAAGTGATAATCTACAGCACCACCCATGCCGGCTAAATACTCCCTAACGGCTTCTTGCAATACGCCATTGCCCGTTCCGTGAATTATAGAAAAAGTTGTTAGATTATAAAGGGCACATAAGTCTAATTGGCGCTCAAGCGCTTTTAAAGCTTCTTCCCTTCTCATACCTAAAAGGCGAAGTTCAAATTTTGGCTTATCAGAATCTTGCACACCCTTACTATTGCCACCGGTAACACTTCCTGAGTTTTCCATTTCTACAACAACAGAAGCTGTTTTTGCCTTGGATTGTGGAGCTGCTTGAAGTTCACTTTCTTTTATTGTAAGTCTAAGACTTCCAACTTGTACAAGGTAACTTCCCTTTCGAGCCTTATCAATAATTACCCCTTGCTGCCTGCTTGCACCAACCCAAACATCCATACCCTTTTCAAAAATTGCATCCTCTCTTGTAACCTTTATGACTGGTAAGTGTTTTACCGTTGAAGAGTTTTTTTTCCTCCTCGACCCGGGTCGTTCTTCTAGCTCTTCGTTCAGATTCTCATAATATCCGAGTGTTAATGTTTCCAAGCCTTTCTTATCTTCATCAATTACACCCTGTTCGTTTTGTAGTGCCGATGTCATATCTTCTATAGATTGCTTAACTTTTAATGTTTTCTCTCGTGTAATTTCGCCTTCTCTGAGTTCCCTAACCAAGTTTTCAAGCATTTTCCGATTTTCATCTAAAAAGTTTTTCCCCTTTCGGTACCCCTGCTCTTTTAGTTCAAGTTCTTTTTGGCGGAGTTTTAATTCTTTTAAATCAACTTTTCTGAGTTTATCGTTTATATAGCGCTCTTTTTTCTTAAAATCAAGTTCTGTTCTTGAGAGCTCTTCATATTTTTCGTTAAGGCCTTTTATAAGGGCTGAAACATCGGCTTGCCCAGTTTCCATGTAACTTTGAGCCTTTGTAACAATGGTTTCTGAAAGACCACTTTTTTGCGCAATATCGAGTGCATGACTTTCACCAGGAACACCCATAAGTACCCGATAGGTGGGCCTAAGTGTTTGCTCATTAAACTCAACCGATGCATTTATACATGTTGGATGTGTATATCCATAATTTTTTAACACCCCTTGGTGTGTTGTAACAAGGGCAAAGGCATTTTTTTCTATTAAGTTATCTAAAATTGCCATTGAAATTGCAGCCCCTTCTTGTGGATCGGTTCCACTTCCAAGCTCATCAAGCAAGAGCAAACTTGTATCGTTTGCACGGTCTGTCATTTCTCCTAAGTTTTTCATATGGGCACTAAAGGTAGAAAGAGAATTATCTAAACTTTGCTCATCCCCTATATCTGCAAAAATTGACGTAAAAAAGGGCAAGCGACTTCCTTCATTTGCTAAAATGGGAAAGCCACTTTGGTTAAGCATTGAAAAAAGCGCTATCGTTTTTAAAGTTACTGTTTTACCACCGGTATTTGGCCCTGTGAGTATGAGGATTCGATAATCTCCATGAAACTCAACATCGATTGGAACGGCCTTACCTCCAAGAAGTGGATGGCGTGCTTGAACAAGAGAAAGATTTTGACTTTCTGTGCAATCAAGACTAAAAACACCCTTGTTTTCTATACCCCAACGAGCGGCAGCATAGGCACAATCGAAACGAAGCATGGCTTCTATCGATTGCTCAAAGGCTTCTTTATATTGACCAAGTGTTGCAGTAAGTTCTTTTAATATTCGTCTAACCTCTTGAGAAAGTCTAAACTCTTCTTGTATAAGATCGTTATTTTTTTGTACAACATCGTCGGGCTCAATGTAAATTGTTTGTCCCGTTTGAGAAACTTCGTGCACAATACCTTTTAAGCGTCCCTTAAAATTTGCCTTAACGGCAAGCACTTGCCTGTTTCCTCTAAGGGCAGGTACATTTGATTGAAGGGCATCTTGTAATTTTGAGTCACTTGTATAACTTTTTATAAGACGTTCAATACTGTTTCTAATAGAGAGAATACTTGCCCTAATATCTCTAATAGAAGGAAGATCTCGCATATTACCTGAATTATCAATAATCTTAAAAATTTCTGCTTCAGCACCTTTTAAATCAAGCACAGTGTTTGCAAGTTCTGTAAGGTGTGGAAGTTCTAGCGATTCAAAACCTCTACTTCCATCTTCTTTTGTAGCGAGTGCATTTTTTATTGTTATACATGATCGACAAAACTGGCCGAGTGCATACACTGATTCAAGTTCTAATACTGCACCTTCTACACCAAGTGTCGAAAAAAAATCTTTTACAGGGTTCCACCTGTTTAAAATCCGTGCTGCTCCAGAAGCAATATATTGGCTCCATTCAAAGGCTTCGGATTTTGCCCTTTGCATGTCATTTTTGTCGATATACGGTAGGCGCTCCAAAAGGATTCTTTTTCCCTCTTCTGTCATGCAAAAGCCTGCAATAGAGTCACGTATTCTAAAATAATCTAATTGTTCGAGTGTTTTATGTTCCATAATTTTTCTTTTTTCTATCCACAGATTACACAGATTACGCAGATTATTCTTTTTAATTTTATAAAACTATGTTCATAAAGATATTAAATAATCACGTAATAAAAATAGCATATTGTTACAATAGAAATACCACTAATCTGTGTAATTCTAGCGGTTCCCTTTCTCTCCTGCTTTACCCAACACATTCGTAATTCGTAACTGCACATTGTCAGATTAAGTGCAACACCCTTGTAAAATAGATTGGAGTACTTCG
>CAYJJW010000094.1:0-8171 GCA_964370555.1 uncultured Treponemataceae bacterium
TGTGGAATCTGTGGTTATATACTCCTATAAAATTTGAAAAAAATCAAAAAATACTTGTTTTTAGATGCAAATTTAGCTATATTTAGTATAACTATTTTAAACTATTAGGAGCACGCATGTCCGAAAAAATAATTATTCCGGTTGAACAACCACTATCAAACACTATGAGAATTCTACCCATTCAAGGGCGCCCCATCTTTCCAGGAATTTTTACACCTTTAATGATAAGTTCTTTTGAAGATGTGCAAGTTGTAGAAGAAGCCTATGCTGACGGTGGGCATATTGGTATTGTTCTATTAAAGAATGAAGCCGAAAAACCAAGTTTTTCAGATCTCCATAGTGTTGGAACCGTTGCAAAAATTATAAAAAAAATAAATCTACCAGATGGTGGGATTAATATTTTTATTTCGACATTAAAACGCTTTAGAATGATTGAACCGGTTAATACTACATCACCAATTGTTGCAGCGATAAACTACTTAGATGATACAGAAGAACAAAGTTTTAAAGTAAAGGCGCTTACAAGAACACTTATTAGTGAAATGAAAGAAATTTCAGAAAACAATCCTCTGTTCTCAGAAGAAATGCGCCTAAACATGATAAACATAGATCACCCCGGAAAAATTGCAGACTTTATTGCATCTATCCTCAACATTGAAAAAGAAGACCAACAACGCATTCTTGAAATGCAGAATATTCCTCGCAGAATGGAAACAGTTTTAGTTTTTATAAAAAAAGAACAAGAACTCCTTCGCATTCAAAAAAAAGTACAAGCAGAGCTCAATGATAAAATAGAAAAAAATCAGCGTGAGTATTTCTTAAAAGAAGAATTGAAATCGATTAAAGAAGAGTTGGGGCTTGTAAGTGATGCAAAATCATCAGACTACCAAAAATTTAAAGATAAAATTGATGCATTTAAGTTTGAAGGCGAACTATTAGAAACGGTTACGAATGAACTTGAAAAATTTAATCTTATGGAGCCACATTCAGGCGATTATATGATTACAAGAACATATCTTGAAACAATTTTATCTCTTCCATGGCTAGATCCAGAACAAGAAAATTACAGTTTAGCAGAGGCTAAACAAATTTTAGATAATGATCACTATGGACTTGATGATGTAAAAAAACGTATTATTGAGTACTTAGCTGTGCGAAAACTCAAAAATGACAGTAAAGGTTCCATTATTCTTCTTGTGGGTCCTCCGGGAGTAGGTAAAACAAGTATTGGCCACTCTATTGCAAAAGCTATGAATAAACCATTCTTTAGGTTTTCTGTTGGTGGAATGAAAGATGAAGCAGAAATTAAAGGACACAGAAGAACATACATCGGAGCAATGCCAGGAAAAATTATTCAAGGATTAAAGATTGTTAAATCTAAAGCACCCGTTTTTTTAATTGATGAAATTGATAAAATGGGCTCAAGCTATCATGGTGACCCTTCAAGTGCCCTATTAGAAGTTTTAGACCCTGAGCAAAACAAAGATTTTAGAGATAACTATCTTGATGTACCATTTGATGTTTCAAATATTTTATTTATTCTTACCGCAAATACCCTTTCAGAAATCCCGGCGCCTCTTAGAGACAGGGCAGAAATTATTCAACTTTCAGGATACATTGCACAAGAAAAAGTTGCCATTGCAAAAAAATATTTGGTTCCAAAAAGTCTCTTTAAAAATGGACTTTCTAAGAATCAAGTTCGTTATGATAATAAAACACTTTTATATATTGCAAACTCTTATGCCAGAGAAGCCGGGGTACGTAACCTAGAAAAAAATCTTGATAAAATTCATAGAAAATATGCTACAGAGCTTTTATCAAACCCTGAAACTGAAAAAAAGGTTGATGAACTTCTTAATTTACAAGCCCAAGCTAAAAAGGACTTTGAAGCAAAAATGGATGCTCTCAGAGAGTCAAAAGAAAGCAAAAAGAAAAAGGCAAAAAAATATGTTGCAGGAGAAGATGAAAAATTAAAGCAAAAAGAAGTTACTATTCTTCTCGATGTACCATTTACACCGACTACAGACGATATTACAAAATATCTCGGTAAGCCTCGCTTTAGTGAAGAAGATGATAAGAAAAAAGCCGATATTCCGGGAACGGCAATAGGTCTTGCTTGGACAAGCATGGGTGGAGACACACTTTTATTGGAAGCTATAAGCGTTCCGGGAAAAGAAGGATTAAAAATTACCGGTCAGCTTGGTGATGTTATGAAAGAGTCAGCAAGCATTGCAATGACATGGGTTAGAGCCCATGCACTTTCTAATAACATAAAAGATCTTGAGTTTTTTAATAAAAATACGCTTCACATGCATATACCTGAAGGAGCAACCCCAAAAGATGGCCCTTCAGCCGGTATCACAATGGTAACAACCTTATTGTCTCTATTAAAAAATAAAACAATCAAAAAGAATATTGCTATGACAGGAGAACTTTCTTTAACAGGCCAAGTATTAGCAATTGGTGGATTAAAAGAAAAAACGGTTGCTGCAAGACGAAACGGTATAAAGCAGGTTATTATTCCAAAACAAAATGAACGCGACTTAGATGATATTCCTGAACACGTAAAAAAAGGCATCACCTTTCATCCAGTGTCCAGAATTGAAGAAGTATTAGAAATCGTTTTTTAATTAGTAATTTTTAGTTACGAATTACCAGTTTAGAGAGCAAAGCCTTGTAGGTGTAGTTTTCTACTGAATATATTTTTATTCATTGTATCTTATAAAATTACATATTTTAATACTTTATCAATTATATCGAATAAAAATCACTGTCTGTGGTTCCTTTTATCATCAGCTTTGCTCACCGCATTCGTATTTCGTAATTTGTATTTCGTAATTCGTAATTATTTAATTATCCGCGTGGTGCTTTTGCAGGATCCAGTGGCTTGTTATTTTTATATACCATAAAGTTCATGCGGTCTGTCCCTGAAAGAGAATCATGCCCAATATTTCCAAGCACGGTGCCGTATGCAACATGATCACCCTTATCTACCGATAAGGTGCTGAGTCCTGTATATACGTAAATATGCTCTGTTGTATCTTGTACAAAAACAACTTGCCCAAAGCCTCGGTACATTCCACTAAATAATACTGTACCAGAGCGTATAGCTTTAACTTCTTCATTTTTAGAACCGGTAAGAGCAACACCTGATATTTTTCCTGTAACATAATTTACTTCTGTTGCCTTAACCGGCCAAACTAAACTAGTATCCCCTTTTCTGTTACTTACTTCGCGTGGATCTTCAGTTGTAATTGCTAGGCTAGGAACAATTGGAGTAGTCACTGTAACCCTTTGTTGTCCTTGAGGAACATGCAAAACTTGTCCAATTTTTAATACTGATGTTTGAGATAAATTATTTATGTTTCTAAGTTCATCAACCGTTATATCGTGTTTTCGTGAAATACTGTAAAGAGTATCGCCCGAAACAACCTTGTAGTTATCATAGGATATAGTGCTTGGAGTCGTCACTGTTGAAACACCTACATCATCACCAGGAATAATGAGTTGTTGCCCAATGGTAATAGTGTTGCTACTACCCATCTTATTGGCCTCACGAATCTCATCAACCGTTACGCCATATTTTCTACTAAGAGAATACAGTGTTTCAGATTTTTCAACAATGTGTGTAATAGTTTGAGAAAATGCAAAACTACAAATTGCTATAAATAATATTAAAAATAAATTCTTTTTCATACCTATACAGTATCGGTACAATTAAAGTCATTATTTACTCAAAATCTTCAAAAAAAGCACTTACATCAATGCCATTAATACTCATCCCCTCGGGATAAAGTTTTAATAAATTTTCTCTTCCAGACGTTAATTGTTTTGATGTAATACCATGACTAATAGAGCTATCAGCCTCTACAAAGGCTGCAATATGATCTGCACATCGAACCAGTTTTCCATCTACAGGAGAATAGTTATCAGTGTTATATTTTTCACATAAATCCTCATAAGAAATATCAGGAAGAGTAATTTTTCCCTTGGGAGAATCAAAAAGAATTCTATTTTCAAACTCATCATCGGTAAAAAACACAAGCTCATCAACATAAAACTTTTCCATGAGAGGAATAAGTTCAGCTTCAATCATATCCGCTTCTATTTGCTTAACAATTGCAGATAAAGTATCTGTTGCCTGTTTTACGGGCGAAATAATATCACGCGTTACCGCTTCGGGTAAATCATGAAAAAGAGCCGAAAAATAATTGTTGTACATTCTTTTTGCACAGAATTCGAACGGTTTTCCAGTTTGTTCAGAGTATGCTAAAGCAGATTGACGGCTTAATAAAAGTGTTAAAATAGCAACAAAAAATGAATGGCCTAAAACGGTTGTTTTAGGAACCCTCGGCGTTTGATTCCATCTCACCTGAAAACGAAGTTGCTCAATAACCATTAAAAACTCATATGGTCTCTGTTTCATCATTAATAGTTGCAAGCCCTTTAAATCGAGGTACGGTTGAATATCGCCATATAAATCGCGCTTAATGTTCTTTAAACGAAAGTCTTCATTAACTACCGCAAGCATTTCAAATTCTCTTAAGGCAGAATACTTGTGAGCAGCTTTCATTATGCGCTCAGTTAACGTAGGTTTTTTATTCTTATCATTTTGTTCTTTTGTGTACTGTGTAAAGCGCTCAAAAAGCTCTTCGTCGTCTTTCATTAAGTCTTTATATTGCGACAAAATCCACTCGTTTAAGCGCTCATACTCTTGTGGATACTCATTTTTTATTCGACGTTGCAAAGGCGATTTTATATCGCATAGGGCAATTTTTCGCAAAATATCAAAAAGGGATGCGTACATAAGCCAATCCCAATCAATAACATTGCCTTCTTCCTCTTCAAACTTTGCAATCATATATGCAATAACCATCTTTTCGCTCGATTTATCCATTTCAATTAAATCAAACGGACGCACCAAATCGGTCCAACGCTCAATAGAAAATCCTTCAAACAGCTTTAAAACAAAATCTTTACTTATCATATTAACTTGAACCTTGGATATACGGCTTACCTGCAACTTTTGGTGCATGATTTTTTCCACTAAAAATAACAAGAGCTAATAGCGTTATTGCATAAGGCAATAAACTAAAGAACTCTGAAGGAAAAAGCTCTCTTAATGATGGAATATTTACAACATATATAGAAAATGCAACTGCAGATCCAAACAACAATGAAGATCCGGTAATACCAAGAGGTCTCCAACGTCCAAATGAAACGGCAGCGATAGCAATAAAACCTGCACCATTAATGGTATTTGACGTATACTGAATTGTTTGCGTAAGCACTAAACAACCACCGGCTAAACCTGCCAAAACGCCTGAAATTAAAACTGCAGTATAGCGCATTTTTTTTACGTTAACACCTGCAGATTCTACCGCATGAGGATGTTCCCCACAAGCTCTAAGGCGAAGTCCAAATGGAATTTTATAAAGAAAAAACCATGCACCTACTATTACAATGAGTGCAATAAGTGCTGTTGGATAAATATCAAAGGCGCCCGGAAGCATCCCTAATTTATATTGCCTTGTTCTGTCTGCATTAAACAATATTTGAGAAAAGAATACCGTTAAACCGGTAGAAAGTAAATTAATACCGGTACCTGAAATTGTTTGATCTGCATTTAATGAAACCGCAGCATAAGCATGAATAAGCGAAAAAAGTCCACCTGTGATAGCACCAAAAAGCAACGCAACCCATATAGACCCTGTAAACCCTGCTTCTAAAAGAACGTGTGTAGCGGCTGCAGTAAACGCTCCCATCCCCATAAGACCTTCTAGCGCAATATTTACAACACCGGATTTTTCACATATCATACCACCAGTAGCGGCAATCAATATAGGAGAAACAATCATTAATACTGAAGGAATCATTCCAATTAAAACATCCATTACTCAACTCCTTCTTTAGCATGTGATTCTTCTAATCTTCTTTCAAGCTCTTTCTTTTGTTGATATGCCAAATACATTTTTAACCCCGCTCTAAGTGCTATAAATACAACAATTAAACCTTGAATAATTAACGTAATTTCTTTTGGAATACCATTGTCTTGCATAATCCCTTGGGCTCTAGCAAGCATACCAAAAAGCAAACCTGCAACAAGCGTACCACCTGCTGTGGAGTTTCCTACAAGAGCTACCGCAATCCCTGCAAAGCCATATCCTTCTAAAACAGAAGGAATTCGACCGAATTCAAAAGAACCAAGTGCAACAGATGCACCGGCTAAACCTGCAAAAGCACCTGAAATAGCCATTGCAAGCACAATGCTTTTTACAACAGGAATACCTGAACAAAGTGCTGCATCCTTATTAAACCCGGTTGCCCTAAGCCCAAAGCCAAGGTTTGTTTTTTCCATTAAAAACCAGTATAAAATAACTGCAATAGCTACAAAAAAAATACTCATATTCATTTTTGAAGTATTTGTAAGTACATCTAAAAAATCTAATCGTATTGAAGCTGTTATAGGAAAATCAGGAGTCTTATAGGTATTTGCCCCTGGAATACGCAACAGTATTATTCTTGCTATGTACAAGGCTATATAGTTAAGCATAATAGTTGCAACAACTTCAGATACTTCAAATTTTGCCTTTAAAAAACCAACCAGTCCGCCCCAAAATGCGCCTGCTACAACTGCTAGCACAACCGCGAGCATCCAATGAATACCTAAAACTGAGGGGCCATAAATTCCAATAACTGTTGCAGTGGTAAGTCCTGCTAAATACTGCCCTTCACCGCCAATATTAAATAAACCGGCACGAGCTGCAAAACCCATAGTAAGCCCACATAAAATATATGGAACTGAAATATTTATCCATTCACCAACATAACGAATTTCCCAACGCATTTCACCGCGATTGTTCCAAAATATTCCTGTTAATACTTGCAAAAAGGACTCATACATCCCCATAGGATTTCGACCCACTACCAAAACTAATAGTGACCCTACAAAAAAGCCTAAAAGAACAACCAAAACAGAAACAGCAGAATCTGAATGGAGTAAAAAGTTCACAAAGGCATGCTTATTATAGTCAACTTGTTTTATTGTTTTTTGCTTCATGAAGCAACCTCACTTTCTTCTTTTTTAGATCCCGCCATCATAGCACCAATTTCTCTTTCAGTTATTTCACCTGCATCAGAAAAACCTACAATCGATCCCTTTGAAATAGTTGCAATTTTATCACATAGATTCATAATTTCATCAAGTTCAAATGAAATAAGTAAAACTGCAGCCCCTTGATCTCTAATTTCAATTATGCGTTTTCTGATATATGAAATTGCACCAACATCTAAACCGCGCGTAGGTTGCGCTACAATAAATACCTCAGGAGCAAGCTCTACTTCTCTTGCAATAATTAGCTTTTGCATATTACCACCAGACATACTACCTGTGCGTGTAAGAGCGCCTCTCCCTGCTCGAATGTCAAAATCTTTTATCAATTGCTCAGCTTTTTTTTCCATAGCAGCAAAACTTAAAACTCCCATATTTTGTGTATAAGGAGCCTTGTAGTAATTTTTTATTACAGTGTTTTCTGCAATCGTGAACTCAGAAACAACACCATGTTTGTGCCTGTCTTCAGGAATATGTGCAATACCGGCTTCAATGCGTTTTCTGATTGAGTATTTAGAAATGTCATTTCCATTTAAAAAAATCTGCCCTGATTCTAGAGGGGATAGTCCAGTAATGGCATAAATGAGTTCAGACTGTCCATTTCCATCAACACCGGCAATACCAACAATTTCACCGGCTCTTACACCTAGTGTTAAATCATTCACCGCTAAGTGTCCCCTAGAATCTTTTACAGAAATATGCTTTAACCCCAAAACAGTTCTAGAAGGAACTGCAGGTGTCTTTTCTATGTTAAATTCAACCGCTTTACCAACCATCATCTCGGCTAAGTCTTGCTCACTAACATCTGAAACCTCAACAGTATCAACAAGCTTTCCTCTCCTAAGAACAGTACATCGATCGGCAACGGCCTTAATTTCTTTTAATTTATGAGTAATAATTATAATTGTCTTTCCCTCTTCTTTTAAAAGACGAATAATATTAATTAATTCATCAATTTCTTGAGGGGTAAGAACAGCGGTAGGTTCGTCAAAAATAATTATGTTCGCATTTCTGTACAAAACCTTTAATATTTCAACCCGTTGTTGCATACCAACGGTTA
>CAYJJW010000095.1:0-8062 GCA_964370555.1 uncultured Treponemataceae bacterium
TTTTTGTCTGCCATAAAACCGTCCTTCGTTTAAAATAATATTAATTGAAACTTACCTATTGTACACCCATTTCAATTCTTTTTCAAGTGGGTATTTTGCTAGAGATCGTTAAAAAAAATTGTATTTACATATAGTAGTATTTAGATTATAATTTTTACATACAGTATTATAAAGGATGTAGTTATGGAGCGATGTAAGTGGCCTACTTTAGAATCATCAGAAATTTACCAAGAATATCACGATAATGAATGGGGCGTTGCTTCCTATGATGATGATTACCTCTTTGAAATGTTTGTTTTAGAATCGTTTCATTGTGGGCTTTCATGGTTATTAATATTAAAAAAACGTGAAAATTTTCGAAATGCATTTGATAATTTTGATGCAAAAATTATTTCTAAGTATGACGATAAAAAAATAGAAGAACTTTTACAAAATGAGGGCATTGTACGTAATCGTGCAAAAATACTGGCAACAATCGAGAATGCAAAGGCTTTTTTACGTACTCAAGAAGAGTTTGGAAGTTTTTGTAAATACATTTGGTCTTTTACTGATAACAAGGTTTTTAGGCAGCCCTTTGATGGAAAGACTGACCGTAATGAACTTTCAAATAGAGTTTCTACAGACTTAAAAAAACGTGGATTTAAGTTTATGGGAACTGTTACATGTTTTTCGTATCTTGAAGCAATAGGAGTAATGAATAATCATGCACCGTATTGTTTTAAATGGAAAAGTGAAGTAAAGCAAAAAAAAAGACTCTTGTAAACAAGAGCCGTATGGCTAAGGATGCTAGGCAGAGTTGAAAAGCAAACCATACCTAATAATGATACTACATAAAGTAGCATAATGCAAGCGAAATCTTCGCATTTTATGTAATATTTTGCATTATTTAACATTCTTTTACAAATAATTGAAATTTTTCTTTATGCGAAATTGTGTGTTATAATTATTTATATAGTACTTTGTGTAGGGAGTAAAAAATATGAAATATATTAGAAAGCAAAAACTTGGTTTAGTATTTGCACTTTGTGCCTGTATTCTTTTTTGGCTACCAATTTATTCGGTAAATACCTTTTTCTTATTTTTTCCAACAGGTACTGAAACTATTAGTCTTATTCCAAATTTCGCATCAGGACTTTTTTCTTTAGTGGTTGTGTTTTTGCTTTATATGCGTGGTATAATTTCGTTTAAGACAAAAAAAACGCGTCTTGTCTCTATACTTATAAACTGGTCACTTCTAGCAACATTTTTTGAAATTCTTGTTTCTCCTGTAATGGAAGGTGGTAAGCAAGATGCCTTTGTACACAACATTGGATTGCTAATTTGTGCAGTGTTGTTTATGAGTATTTTGTTATTTGGTGTAAGAGAAATTGCAAAAATCGTTTTTTTAATTTTTATTTTGGGCTCATTTTTTTCAAATTTGATGGTAGTGAGTGAGTCTATGGGTGTTTTGGGTTTTATTGCTCTTGCGCTAATTATTATAAGTTTTTATTTACAAGGGAATATCCACATTAAAACACTCGAAACTGAAACGAGATATCTTTTTGGGAATACGCCGCAACAAACAATTCATCTTGTAGATAGCGCAAAAAAAGAGGCAAGAACATTGGCCTCAAAGATGAGGTAAGTCTTGCCTCGTATAAAAGTAGATATATGCTATCTACTGGTGTTTCCCGCAATGTTCATAATATCCCACGTTCTTGCAAACGGAGGGCTGTATACAAAGTCCATCATACCAAGTTCTTGTACGGTCATTTTTTTGAAAATGGCAACAGCCAATGCGTTAATTCTGAGTACGGCACCTGTTGCACCTGCTGTTTGTGCGCCTAAGAGAACCTTTGTGTCCTTTCTATATATAAGTTTTATATGAACGCTTCCTCTTGTTGAAGGAACATAACTTGTATGATTATAATCGCTTATAAAGTTTACAGAGTACTCAATGCCAAGCTTTTTACATTCATCTTCAGTTAAACCGGTTCTTGCAAGTTCAAACTTATTAAAACGAAGTGCAGAGGTACCAAGCGTTCCTTGAAAAGGTGCACTCTTTCCTGCAAGTGTGTCTCCCAAAAGACGGCCTAGCTTATTTGCAGTTGTTGCAAGCGGTATATACGATTTTTCTCCCGATGCTACATTTTTAACTGTTGCACAGTCTCCACCGGCAAAAATATCTTTTACAGAAGTTCTACAGTTTTCATCAATTACAATTGCACCGTTTGGAAACATATCGAGGCCGATATCTTTACAGAAGGCTGTTTGGGGAACAAAGCCAATTGAAACAATTACAAGGTCTGCATTATATTCGCCTTTATTTGTTTTAACTTTATTTACTGTTCTGTCACCGATAATTTCTGTGAGTTCTTCATCGAGCTTCAATGTAAGATTTTCTGTTGCAAGTAATGCCTCTTCAAACTTATCGGTAATTTCTTTGTCAAAAACTCGCTCGCTTACACGAGTCATTTTTTCAATAATAGTAACTTTTTTACCTGCATGGAGCATCGCTTCTGCTGTTTCAAGGCCTATAAAGCCGGCGCCAACAATTACTACATTTTTAACACTTGCAAGTTTTTCTTTTATGATTTTCCCATCGCTAAGTTTTGTAAGTGTGTGAACATTGTCAAGTTCCATGCCCGGTAATTTTGGAATAAAAGGGTAAGCCCCGGTTGAAATTAAAAGTGAGTCGTAAGGGTAGGTGGCTTTGTTTCCGCTTGTTATATCTTTAACTAAGACTTCTTTTTTTGTTGTATCAATATTTAGAGCTTCATTATTAATTTTTAAGTCGATGTTGCTTTTTTGAAAGGATTCAGCACTTCTTGCGATGAGTTCTTTTTCATCTGAAAACTCATCTGCAACGTAGTAGGGTAGTCCACAAGCACCAAATGAAACAATATCTGACTTTTCAATAACTATAATTGACGCTTCTGGTAGGTTTTTTCGAAGTCTTGTTGCAGCCGACATTCCGGTTGCGTTTCCTCCGATAATTACAAAGTTCATTATTCTCTCCATTGTTTGTATAATAAAAACAGGGGCACAATGATGCACCCCTGTTATTGAACTATATGTTATACGTTAGCACTGTCATCTGCGATGATGGCTTTCATATCGTGGAAGCGTTCTACATCAAGTGTTCCGAGTTCTTTGTCGGTACACACTGCCGATGTCATAGCTCCAGCTACATTTATCATTGTTCTTGCCATATCAATAATTGGGTCAATAGCTAAAACGATAGCTAAGAATCCAAAGTAATCGCTTAGTCCAATACCTGCAAGCATAATAGAGGCTGCCATTGTAGCAGAACCTGGTATTCCTGCAATACCGAGGGATCCGAGCATTGCAACAATTACAACCATAATGAAAAAGCTAATATCCATTGGAACACCAGCAACTGTTCCTATAAGAACTGCTACCATTGCAGGGAAGTAACCTGCGCAGCCGTTCATACCGGCAGTTGAGCCAAGAGAAGCTACAAAGTTTGCAGTACCATTGTTAACACCAAGTCTATTTTCGAGGGTAGAAATAGTCATTGGTAGTGAGCCCACAGAAGATCGACTTGAAAATGCCATGAGCCATGCAGAACCACATTTTCGAATGTATGTGATTGGGTTTAGGCCATGGAGAGCAATAAGTACAACATACACTATAATCATTATAATGGAGGCAATGTATACAATAATAATAAAGCTTAATGCATCTGCAAGTGCAGACATACCGTAAGAAGCAAGTGTTCTTGACATAAGGGCAATAACACCATAAGGCATAAACTTAATAATGGTCATAGCCATAGACATTACAATTCTGTATAGTGATTCAATTAGGTCTGCGAATGTATCCATTGATTGCTTGTACTTTTCTTTTGTTCGCATAAAACGAGCAGCAGAACCAATCATTGATGCAAAAATAACAAGACCTACAACATTATCATTTGCCATTGCCGCAATAGGGTTTGCAGGAATGAGTCCAATGAGTACATCAACAATACTTTGTACATCTCTTGATGCTCTTTCTGAAGCTTCAACGGCAATGTTTCCACCAAGGTTTACAAGGAGTGAAAGAACAATACCAACAATTGCTGCAATGCCAGTTGTTGCTAATAGCCAAAAAATAGATCGTGATACGAGTGCTTTTATATTAAAGTCTGATTTTAAACTTAAAATAACTCGAATCATTGATACTAAAATAATTGGAATTACAAGCATTCTGATAAAGGCCACAAAGGCACGACCAAAAAGTCCATACCAAACAATTGTTTCTTGAAGCCATGCTGTTTTGGCAATAACTTCAGGTGTTGGGAATCCTGCAATAGCTTGCAATACAATTCCGAGTAGAACCCCAAATCCTAAGCCGACGAGCATTCTAACAGAAAAAGCAATCTTTTTCTTTTCTAAAATCTTCATGACTGCAAATGTTGCAATCAAACAAATCAATGTCACAAATGTTAATGGATGTGACAACCGTAAAAAACCGGTAAATAATGGGGTGTTTAGCATAATTACTCCTTAGCCCTTTAATAAATATATAGCTACACATGATAGCATGAGAATATCTCTTAATAATGTAACAAATGGCAGCATAAAAAAGTTACAGTTATTATTACGTACCAATGTACAAAATAGTGCAAAAAATATAAATATGTTTTATTGCGCTTTTCTAAAATTGAAAATTCTGCTAGAATTATTGCATTGCGCTATTTGGAGGATTTTTATGGCATCTACTTATACTCACTATGTTTTTGCACGCGATGTGCTTAATCAGCTAGATACACCAATAAAAACAATTATTGAAAAAAATAGACAGCTCTATGATATAGGTTGTCATGGTTCTGATTTATTATTTTATTATTATCCGCTTAAAAAAACAGAACTTAGAACCTATGGGTATAATCTTCACGAAAAAAAAGCAATGGCTTTTTTTAATGAATGTGTAAGTCTTTTAAAAGAAAAAAATGGCGATGAAGCAAGTTTAGCCTATGCACTAGGCTTTGTAACACATTACGCCCTTGATATTAATGTGCACGGTTATGTTGAAAGAATGGCGCAAAACCATCCTGATAAAGATTTTACACACGGTACCATAGAAGTTGAATTTGACCGCTATCTTTTAGTTAAAGAAGGAAAAGATCCTTTAAGAAGCACTGTTATTCCGCATATAGTTTCAAGTAAAAAGAATGCAAGTGTTATAGCACCTTTTTTTCCACTTGCAAATACAAAGGCAATAAAAACTTCACTTGATTCTATGATTTTCTTTTGTAATATTTTTAACGCTCCAAGCGTTTTAAAAAGACGGTTTGTATACTTTGCCCTAAAAATTTTTGGAAATTATGATGCTTTTAGTAGTCAAATATTTAGTTTTAATGGAGATAATAGATGCATTGAAACAAATAAAGAGATGGAAAGGCGTTATACTGTAGCCCTCCCTGTTGCCGTAGAACTCATTAAAAACTTTTATGATGCTGTAGTTGATGGAACTTCTTTGAGTGAAAAGTTTAATAAAACATTTAGTTGGGAAGATAACGAATAATATATGTACGAGTTAATACAAGTAGGCAAAAGAACTTTTTATATTGCAAGCCCCTCCAAGGTAGGCATTTACAAAATAGATGATGATTCTGTGTGCTTAATTGATAGTGGTATTGATAAGGATGCCGCAAAAAGGGTACACAACGTATTGCAAGAAAATGGTTGGAATGTTGCTATGATAATTAATACACACTCTCATGCAGATCATATTGGCGGGAATGCTTTTTTTCAAGAAAAAACTAACTGTCCCATTTACTGTGCAGGGACTGATAGAATATTTGTAATTCATCCGGAGCTTGAATCAAGCTACCTTTTTGGAGGTTTTCCAAATAAAGATTTGCGCAATAAATTTTTAGCTGCAAAAAAAAGTAAGGCAGAAGAACTTACCACTGAGGTGCTTCCAAAAGGATTAGAAATGAAACGTCTTGATGGGCACGCATTCTCTCATGTGGGTATAAAAACAAGTGATGATATTTGGTTTTTAGGCGATGCAATTACAACAGAAGAAATAATCAATAAATATCACGTAGTTTTTTTAGTTGATGTTGAAAAAACATTTGCGAGCCTTGAAATAATTAAAACCTTGCAAGGAAAGCTTTTTGTGCCATCACACGGAGTGGTGACTGAAGAAATAATAGATTTAGCAAATGTAAATATAGAAAAAATGCATGAAATTATTTTGGGTATTCTTGATATTTGTACAGAAGGGGCAAGTACAGAAACAGTTATTCAAAAAATATTTAATAATTATAATCTTACTATGACCTTTGCACAAAATGTTTTGGTAGGGAGTTCTATCCGCTCATATCTTTCATATCTTTATGATGAAGGGAAGCTGGAAGTTCTGTTTGAAAATAATATGCTCATGTGGAAAAAAAGTCAATAAAAATTATACAAATGTTTGATTTTGGTATTGACATGAATTTTACTTGGGTTTATACTATTTTTAGAAACTCTAGTTTTGGTAATACAATGAGGTTTGTAACCTTTTATATAATCAGTTGTTGTTTATTAAGAGACATTCTGTAAAGGTATATGAGTTATTGTATTGATAAAACTTGATGCGTTGCATATAGTTTTATCAATTGCATTTTTGATGATGCAATTACCACAAAAGGGGTTTCTTGGAGGTAAAAATGAAAAAACTACAAATTTTATGTGTGCTATTCGCAGTATTTTTAGCATCATGTTCATCAATGGGGAGCAGTGCAGGAATGGCACCTGTTCATGATTCTTCGGGTTCAGGACCCGTTTTAAATGCAATGGATTCAGATCCTGCAGAACTTGGTTGGATGGTAGGTTCTCCTCCTCCTGTAGATAAACGGCTCTTTTTTTATGATGGCTCATACTTTAGTTTTCCTGCAAGTCGCTGGACTTTTTCAAACTTTAGACAATTAATGCCTACGGTAAATGTTTCAAGAGGTCTTGGAAATCCTTCTGTGTTGCCTGTTGCACTTGATGAAGAGGCTATCGATGCTCTAACATTTACACCAATGAATACAACAGATACTATGACATGGGAAGAATCTTTGTATGCAAACTACACAGATGGAATGATTATACTTCATAAAGGTAACGTTGTGTATGAAAGATACTTTGGTGTACTAAAACCAGATGGTCATCATGGTGCTATGTCTATGACAAAATCATTTACTGGGACTTTAGCTTCTATTTTGGTTGCAGAAGGTGTTATTGATGATGAAAAATTAGTTATGGAATATGTACCAGAGTTAGCTGTTTCAGGTTTTGGAGATGCAACTGTTAGACAAGTTATGGATATGACTACTGGTATTAAGTTTAGTGAGGATTATGCTGATCCTAATGCTGAAATTTGGCAACATGCTGCAGCCGGAAATCCTCTTCCAAAACCTGCCGACTATAAAGGACCTACGAACTACTACGAGTTTTTAGTAACGGTTCAAAAAGAAGGCGAACATGGCGAAGCCTTTTCATATAAAACTGCAAATACCGATGTTCTTGGTTGGATTATTGACCGTGCAACAGGAAAGCAAGTAAATGAGCTTGTTTCAGAACTTATTTGGCAACCAATGGGTGCAGAAACTGATGCTTATTTTTCAGTTGATTCAATTGGTACCCCCTTTGCAGGTGGTGGTTTGAGTGCGGGGCTTAGAGACCTTGGCCGTTTTGGACAAATGATTCTTAATGACGGGTATTTCAATGGTAAACAAATTATTCCTTCCGCTGCAGTAGAAGATATTAAAGTTGGTGGTGACCCTGAAAAATTTGCAAAAGCCGGCTATAGTTTACTTCCTGGTTGGAGCTACCGCGACATGTGGTGGATTACCGAAAATGAAAATGGTGCATTTGCAGCCCGTGGTGTATACGGACAAACTATTTACATTGACCCTGCCGCAGAAATGGTAATTGTACGCTTTGCATCACATCCAACTTCATTTAACTCTGCAATGGATCCAACATCGCTTCCTGCCTATCAAGCAGTTGCAGATTATTTAATGAGTAAGTAGATACTTAGTTCCTAATTACTAGTTACTAGTGAAATGAAAAAGGTTGAGCATGCGCTCAACCTTTTT
>CAYJJW010000096.1:0-7304 GCA_964370555.1 uncultured Treponemataceae bacterium
ATGAATTAATTAGAAAGCTGGCGGAAAAAACTGCTTGCAGAAGTGCGGTAAAAGATGGACACATTCTTGACCCACAAACGGCTACAAATCTCTTAGAACAAATTTTTGCACTTGAAGACCCGCACTGCCCGCATGGCCGTCCACTTTGGGTAAAAATAAGCAAAGCCGAACTTTTTGAAAAAGTGAGAAGAACATAAAAAAAATCACGGTGAAAAGCCGTGATTTTTTTTATGTTTTATAAGCTACATTAAATTGAACTTAATAACGCGGCTACCTCATCGGCCTTAAAAGCAGCATCTTTAGCTTGTAGCGTTATTAAATATCGCTCTGCACTTTCATTATCCTCTTGTGCAATACATACCTTTGCAATTTCTAAATATGCATCTAAGTTATTCGGATCGCGAGAAATAACTTCATCATACACTGTTTTTGCATTATCATAATCTTCAGATGACACATAGGATTGTGCAAGATTCATTCTTACCGTATCGTTATTTCTATCAAGTTTTAATGCAACTAAGAAATAAGTAATAGCATTTGCATAATCTTCTTTTGCCAAGAATGCCGCTGCCAAGTTATTATTAGCTTCAAAACTATTAGGATCGGCTCTTACAGCAGTTTGTAAATACACTAATGCCCCATCTGGGTCTCCCAAATCTAAAAAGAGTTTTCCAAGGTTTATGTTTGCCTTTACGTGGTTTGGTTCAATTTGTAAAGCCCTTGCATAAGAACTTGTAGCACCATCAAAGTCACCTAAAGCATCAGAAATTAAACCATAATTGTATAGGAAAGTAGCATTTCCACTATCATTTTCTACCGCTTTAAGTGCATAGTTCACTGCATCATCATACTTAGCTTGTTCGTACAATGCTATAGAAAGGTTATAGTTTGTTTTTGCATCATTCGCCGCATAGCTTATCCCTCTTCTAAAATATCCTTCAGCAGTTGCGTAGTCGGCTTGATTTAAATAAATTGCACCAATTTCTTGAAGAGCATTCATGTTTGTTGAATCAAGTTCTAACACTTTTCCATATGAATAAATTGCACCTGCATAATCTCTTTTTGTATTTTGCATTCGTGCTAACTGTAACCAACCATTTACATAATTGCCATTAGCTTCAACAGATTTTTTTAATGCTGTAATGGCGGCATCAGGATTTCCAAGTCTATTATAGGCTAAGTGTGCATTAAACCATGCTTGATAAAAACCTGAATCAAGCTCACCTGCTGTTTCGAATGATTTTCTTGCTTCACTATACTTTTTCATTGTATATTGCACTCTACCGAGTTCATAGTAATACAATGCATTGGAAGGATCACTTTTTGTAGCCTGAGTAAAAGAATCACTTGCTTTTTGATATTGTTTATCATCTGCAGCCTTTTTACCCAAAATATAATGAGAGTTTGCATCGTTGGGTAAATACTTTAACGCTTCAGTTGCATAATCAACGGCATTATTAACCAAGAGATTTTGGGAATCTTCACTCGGTTCATCTTGAGATGATGTTTGTAAGAGTCCTGCTATTTCCGATAATTTTCCACCAGAAAAATCATTTTGTCCATCTAATTCACTATTTTCAAGAAGCGATTTAGCAGTTTCAAAATTATTTAAAGCATCAGTATATCGCCCTGATAATAATAGCGCTTTTCCACTTGCAACTTCATTATTAATATTATCAATTAATTCTGCTAAAGCTTTATTTTTTCTGGCAAGTTCTTCTTCTCTAGCCTTTCTTTCCGCTTCTTCTTTAGCACGTTGCTCTTCTAAGCGCTTTGCAGCTTCGGCTTCTTCTTCACGTCGTTGTTCATCTAACATTGCTTGTTCAGCTTGACTTTGACGAACTGCTTCCAACGCTGCTGCATTTTCAGCCGCTAGAGCTGCATTTTCTGCAGCAAGTCTATTTACCGCATCTTCTATACCGCTTGTATCAATTGAAACAGAAGGTGAATTATAATCACTCACATCACCATTTTCTGCAGCTTCTTTTAACGCAATTATTTTATCACTTAACTCTAAAGCTTCTTCATCATTTGAGTTTTGTATAAGCAATTGATCGAGCAAATCCATAGCTCTATCATACTCACCTCTTTCAATATATCTCTCAACTAAGCTAAGAATGTTTGCTCTTTCTTGTTCACTAGATAATGTAACAGTATCATGAGAGGAACATCCTCTTACAAGTTGTGATAATCCAATTGCAAGTCCAAGCATTACAACTACTATACCAACAATAATAAGAATTTTTTTTCTTTTTTCTTTTTTTTCATCCTCATTATTTTCATTTTCATCACCACCGTTATTATCACTATTTGTAGGAGGACTTAACAAAGAAGCTCTGCTAAGACTATTTTTCATAGCCTCTGAACTACTTTCCATATTACTTTTAATTTTATCAAATGATGATGCATAGGTAGATGTAGTCGTTGCGGTAGATTTTGTTTCACTTGCTTTTTCTAACAATGAAGGAGATTTCTGTTCGGTTGCTAATGTAGAGGTTTTTGCTCTTGTAGTAGAAGTACTTACCGGTTCACGCCGTACACTTGAAGTAGCCCTACTGGCAGTAGTAGTAGCTGTATTTGTCTTTGGAGTTCTACTTGGAGTTGTAGCTGCTTCAGTAGCCTTTGTTGATGAGCTTAAAGTCGTTCTTGTAGCGCCTGTTACTTTTGCTGCACCGGTTGTACTTCTACTGCTTGTTGAAGGTTTTGCTATTGTAGTTTTAGCCACAGTAGTAGTTTTTGTTGCAGATGCTGTTTTCGCAGCATCAGATTTTTTTACTGTTTCTGTTGTACTTGTGGCACTCTTTGTACCGCTTGTTTTTTTCTCCACCTGTCCTGTATCCTTATTAATTGAATTTGTCGTTTTATCCCATGTTGGTGTTGGCTTACGCACTTTTATGGGAGGGTCTTTTTCCCATTTTTCATTCCATGCATCCTTATTCCAATTCAGCTTCTTCGTACTCATAGTCTAAGCCTCCCTCGGTTCCCGCTGATAAATTGGTAGCCTCCCCTGCTTGCAAAGATGCAGAAACTTCTGCTAAAATTCGTTGTCTTCTTGCAGCTTCTTCAGCTGCTTTTTCTGCAGCGAGTCGCTTTTGTTCTTCTTCAATTCGACGCTGTTCTTCTTCTAAACGTTTTTGTTCTGCAGCAAGACGCTCTGCCTCTTGTTCTTGAAACAACAACTCTGATTGAAGAGCGGCTATCATTCTTTCAACTTCACTGTATTGCACAGTATTTGGATCTAGCAATAAATAATTTGTATAATCCTCAATTGCCTCTGTATACGTTGTAAGCTGTACACTTGTATTTGCCCTATTTAGATACGCATTTGCATAGGCAGAATCTGCAACAATTGCATATGAAAAATACTCTTTTGCTTTATCAAAATCTTTAAGAACATATGCTGCGTTTCCTGCATTATAATATAAACTTCGCCTATCAGAACCGGCAATTGCTGTTCCTTCCAAAAAAGTATCTAATGCTTTTTGTATTTCACCTGTTTGCATATATGCAATACCCAAATAATTGTAAACGCTTGGCTTAGAACTTCCATCTAATAAAGAGCGCTGAAACTGAGGAATAGCAAGTTCTGGTTGATTTGAACGAAAAAGGGCTTCACCTTCATCAAAAGACTGAGAAAAACTAGCCAAGGGAAGCATTATAAAGAAAAAAACCATCAGTTTTCGTAAAAGTAGTATACAAAAACTATAAATTCTTGGTATAATACCTATGTATATCATGTGCTGCATAAAGAAACCTCTCACCTACTGATATACTAACATAAAAATATTTTTTTTTCAATTGAATTATGGAGGATTGATGGCTATTTTTCAGATTATATTAATTTCTGTATTTGGAGTTGGAGCAATAGCACTTTTTATTATTGTAATAAAATCTATACGTTCGCCAAAAAAAATTAGTACCATAAAAAATTTATTGCAACAAGGGAAAACATCAAATGCCATCAAAATTGCAAAAGCAATTATAGCGAATGATAATAGAGATATAGCAGCACATTATTATTTAGGAAAAGCGTACTTACTTGATAAAAAAGATGAACTTGCACTGATGGAATTTAAGATTGTAAATAAATCAGCTATTTTTGATGCTATGGATATCCCCGAAAAAGAATTCCGCCATGCGTGCGCCCAACTACTCAGAAGGTTTAATCACATAGATGAAGCACTTAATGAGTACATACTGTTAACAAAGCTTGATCCAATTAATCCTGAAGTATATTTTGAAGCCGCAAAGCTGTTTGAACAAAAAAAGAAATTTGAAAATGCACTTGGCTATTATAATAAAACACTCCAACTCAACCAACGCCACGGGAAAGCACATGGTGCAAGAGGAATGCTTTTATTTCGTGCAAAACAATATCCGGAAGCCAGAAAAGCAATTGAATTGGCACTTCAAATAAGCCCTGATGTGTATGCAAATTATTACTACCTTGGGAAAATATTAAAAGAAGCAAAAGATTATCCCGGAGCTGTTGAAGCCTTTGAAAAAGCAACAAGAGATGCAGATTTTAGACAAAAAGCGTTAATAGAACGTGGAACTACTTTTTTAGCTGCAAATAATATAGAAAAAGCAAAAGTAGAATTTGATAGAGCCATAAACATTTCAAAAGGTGATGATACAAACGAAACATTATTTGCGCGCTACTTTTTAGCCTCATGCTTTGAAAGAGAGCGAAATATCGACAAAGCTGTTGAACAGTGGAACATCATCAATAAAAAGAACAAGAATTTTAAGGATGTTCCAGCTAAATTAAACGAGTATAAAAAATTTAATGATAATGATTCTATGAAAGAATATTTAACCTGTTCAGATTCGGCTTTTTTAGATATGTGTAAGTTAATATCTTTAAAGGCATTTGGATTATCTTCACAAAATGCAAGTTCAACAAATTTTGGATGTGAACTTATTGCAACAGAAAAAAAAGATTCAAATTGGATGGATGGAAGAAAAAAACTATCTTTATTGGTTTTTTACAGGGAAACAAAACCTATTGAAGAAAGCATTTTGAGAAATCTTTTGGATAAGGCAAAAAAACAAAAATGTTCAACTATTTTCCTTTTTACAAGTTCAGAGTTTGCACGAGCTGCAATAAACTTTGCAGAAAACAGGCCTATTGAATTAATAGGAAACGAAAAATTACAACAACTTTTAGATAAAGTAGGTGTATAAACGTGAAAATTTTATGTGTTTCAGATCAAATAGATCCTCTTGTATATTCTGCAGGTGCCAAGGATCATTTTAAAGATGTAGACATAATTTTATGCGCAGGCGATTTAGCTATGGAGTATATCGATTACATCGTATCAACGCTAAATAAGCCTACATACTTTGTTTTTGGAAATCACAACTTAGAAGAGTTTGGGTTTTATCATCAAAGTGAAGTTAATTTTCAAGCACATACGGCAGATGCAATGAGTCACTACCATGGTGCAATATATTGTGGATTCAATGTAAAACGAGAAAATAAGTTAATTATTGCAGGTTGTTCAGGATCAATGAAATATAATAAAGGACTCTGCCAATATACAGAAGGCGAAATGAAGTTTCGCTTAATAAAAATGATACCTCGCTTACTTTTTAACAAAATTTTTCATGGACGATATCTAGATATTTTTTTAACACATGCAAGTCCTCTTGGCATACACGATAAAGAAGACCTTTGCCATAAAGGGTATAAATGCTACCGCTGGTTTTTAAATACATTTAAACCCAAATACATGGTACACGGCCACATACACTTATACGACCAACAAGAAACTCGAGTTACACAATGGGAACAAACAACAATAATAAATGCTTTTAGCCATTATCTAATCGACGAAGAAAAAAATAATAAGGAAGTTTAAAATGCAATCATCTATTGTAACACAAACAGAAGACGACTTTTCAAAAGCACGAAACAAAGCTCTTTTTAATGAAATACAACATTTTTTAAGCCCTACAGAAACAAGACTTCTTTCTTTTACTGATATAAAAAAATGGTTAAAACCAAAAAATGAAGTATACGTTGGAATGAAAGAAATTCCTGTTGAGTATATTGTTGGAAGTGAAGGTAGATATCACGATTTTGATAATCACTTTTTTCCAAGAAACATGCACTTAAAAAACAGATGGAAAAGTATAGATGCAGCACGCCTAACAGATGTTATACTCCCACCCATTAAACTATATGAAATAGGCGGGCTATATTTCGTACGTGATGGTAATCATAGAGTTTCCGTTGCTAAAAGCCAAAAAATGGCCTATATTGATGCAGAAGTAATAAGTCTTCAAAGTGAAATTAAACTTCGTCCCGGGATGACAAAAAAACAAATTTTTAAAAAAGTTATTGATTATGAAAAAAGACTCTTTTACGCCGAAACTGCTTTTGGTGATATTACAGAATGTTGGGATTTAGACTTTTCTTCATCAGGACAGTATGATGTAATTTATAATCATATACAAATACACAAAAACTATAAAAGCCAAACAAAAGAAATAGATAAGGTTGAGGCCATTCAATCATGGTATGAAGAAGTTTACCTTCCTATTGTTACAATCTTAAAAAAAGAAAAAATTATGAAACAATTTAGAAAGCGTACAATAGGCGATATGTATGTATGGCTTCTAAAATATTGGCAAGAATTACAAAAAAAGTTTGGCGACGATGTTAGCTTAGATACAGCGGCTCAAGGCTTAAAAAACATGCATAAATCTGCAATTTTAAAGCGTATCAAGAAAAAATTGGTAACTTTATTTAAATAAAGAAAAAATATTACATAAAGTTATTGCAAACTTATGAAAACATGATATAATATACATATATAAAAAAGCAATACATTTCTATACCTTTAACATAGTGTAATATAAGGAGTTGTTTTAGATGGAATTAAAAATTAGAAAAACCGGAGAAAACTATATAATAGATCTCGAAGGAGAAATGGATTTATATAATTCCTATAAATTAAAAGACCTTGTAACCAAGATGGTTGAAAAAGATGTAAAAAAAATAGTTATAAACCTTGATGCAGTTTCATATATTGATTCATCTGGAGTTGGAGCTCTAATATATATTTGCTCAATTATTAAAAAACTTAATTTACAACTAGCTATGGCAAATATACATGGATCAGTCAAAAAAGTAATAGATTTAACAAAGCTAACAGATTATTTCCCTATAACCACAACAATTGAAGAAGCTATTTCATTATTTAATAATGATTAATTATAAGGAGATTAAATATGGTACAACAATTACAAACAGCGCTCGAACTTCAATGTGATGAACACAACTCATTGTTTGATAA
>CAYJJW010000096.1:7314-7999 GCA_964370555.1 uncultured Treponemataceae bacterium
TTCTTGACTATCAAGCATTTCCTTCAGATTATAGTAAGGTTCGTACCTATACTCTTCAGTTATTAAGAGATATTAATATAAATGAAAATGAAAAAGAACTGCTTGAACAACAAGTAAGTGAAATGATAAAAAACGCCATAAAACATGGTAACGCCTGTGATATTACAAAAAATATACATATATGGTTTTCCTTTTCTTCATCTTACGCTCATTTTATTATTGAAGATGAAGGAAAAGGATTTCAAGAACTTGAACGCTGGAATAGTTTTAACAGAAGGCGAATAGAATCACTTGAAAACAAAGACTTTGAGCAATTTGAAAATTTCCTTTCGTTTAAAACTAAAAACAGTGATGAGGATGATGGTGGTAATGCACTTTTCGCAGCCCTAGAATATTGGAATGAGGGCATATTTCTAAATGAAAAGCGAAATGCATTAGCTATGTATAGAACATTTACATTAGTTTAATATACTAACGAATATTAAGATAAAAACGCTCTAAGTAAACAACCCTCTTACTAGCATCATCCCAGTGCACGCTTTCAGGAAAAGAGTCGAGTAATTTTTCATACGAAGCAATAGAAAGACGAATATTCCGTATATCTGAGTTTGACTCATAATTTTGCCCATACAAGAATAACGCTCTATCTATCTCATCTACTCCAATTGAAGTGTATTCATCTAAT
>CAYJJW010000097.1:0-7950 GCA_964370555.1 uncultured Treponemataceae bacterium
ATACTTGTAAGCTTTTTGTTATGCTCGAAAGGGTATTTGTAGAAAGCATAATTACCGCAACGCCTTTAGGTGTATTGTCTTCATTAAAAACAAGTTTCGATACTGTTATAAAATGAGTTATACCTTCTTCCCATGAGTTTATTGGGTTTGAAAAATAAAGCTCTCCATTTTTTTCTACAGCACCAGTGAACCATTCAAAATCTCTGTAATCCCATCCTGGGGCGGGGGCAGTAGTTCTTCCTGATATATACGATGTGCCATCTGGATTTGGAACATATTCAACAAAATACACTTCATATATAGACTCACTTAATGTCTGAAAATAAGCAAGCAAAGACTGTAATTCTGATTTATTAGTTGACTGCTGAGCAATTTCGCTAATGGAAGAAATAGAATGTAGCGGAATTGAGAGTGCTATTTCTATTTTTTGTTCTAAGTTGTCAGTGGTAGTATTAAGGTTATGCTGAATATTTTCATTAAGAGTGCTATTTGCATTTGTAATAAACACAGCTCCAATAATACCTACTACAATTACTAAAATAACAATACTAATTCTTGTTATACGAAATGATAATGTTTTTGTCATATGTTCTCCTTATAAATAAGCAAAGCCTTTAATATTATATCATAAGTATAATAAGTTGCGGAATAATTATAGTCATAATTTACAACATATTCTATCTATATTAACTGTTTGTTGTATCGATGGAAAACTGTTCAACTGCTTTGTTGAGCGTTTCAACACTTTCTTTTCCTGAATTAACACCAATTACAACATATTCTGCGGCAACAGTGATATTTGAAATATCGGCTTTTATTGCAGATATTAAACTCATAATATGTTCAGTTGATTGGACTTGACTTTCTTTTGCTTTTCCTGCATTTTCCAATATATCTTGAGAGTTTGCTCTAATTTGATGAGTGATTTCATCAACTCCAACCATACTTTCAAATACTTGGCGAGAACCAATTGATTGTTCTTGCATTGCATTTTTTACTTCCTCTGTTACTTGCGAAACTTTCGCAATAACCTCTATAGTTAGGTTAGCGGCATTCATAAGTTTATCTGAAAAGTCAACTATTTCTTCAATATGAGTTTTAATTGAAGCTATTACGCTACTTGAGTTTTTAGATTGGCTGGCAGTTGTTTCTGCAAGTTTTCTGATTTCATCTGAAACAACAGCAAATCCTTTTCCTGCTTCTCCTGCATGGGCCGCTTCAATGGCTGCATTCATAGCAAGAAGGTTTGTTTGCTCTGCAACACTTGCAATAAGCTCATTTATTTCTACAAGGGATAGAGAACTTTTGCTTACATCTTGGAGTTTCATGCTTGATTCAGAAATATATGTGTGTTCTTCTTCAACATTTTTTTTCAATTGATTTACAAGTTCGCTCATAGAAATTGTACTTCTGTCTATTGAAGTTATGTTTTCACTCATTTCTTTTATTGCACTGGAGGAGTCTTCAGGGTGAGAACTCTGCTTAGTAATTTGACTTGTAAGGGTATCGATAGATTTTTCAATTTTCTCCACAACATCACTCATGTCGCTCATAACAGTAACAATATCATTTCCAATATCTTTTACTGATACTTCAACTTTTTGTGCACTTTCTAATGACTTTTGTGTTGAGGTTACCAAATCATCATTTACTGATGTTATTTTGCTTGTTGAGCTATATAGAGTTTTAATAAGAGTTGTCATTTTTTCTCTAACGTGATTTAATCCCTTTCCAATTATGTGAGCTTCAACTGTTGTAAATGGGGGCGTTACCTCAGTGAAATTACCTGTAGAGAGTACTTCGCATTCTTTTCTAATAGAAATAAATGGTTTGCTAATGCGCTTGCTGAAATTTGCAATAATAAAGCATCCCAGTGCAATTATTATTGCTGCTACTGTTAAGGTTGATACAATAAGAGTTCTTAAGTCTCCATACAAATCGCTTAAAGGGCCTGTAAATACTAATGTCCACGGTGTTTTTTCTACCGGCGTGGAGCAAATATAGTCGTCATTATTAAAAATTACGGTTCGTTCTCCAGAAAGAAAGGTTTCTTTATAATCTTTTATATCATCAATGGTATCCATATTTGCACCAATACGCTCAGCTATAGGGTGTGTAATAAAATATCCTTCATCATCAATTAATACGCTAAATGAATTTTGAGATACTTTTCTGCTTTCCGAAATTTCTACTAAAGCGTCAATAAAAATATCAATTGCAGCTACACCCTTCGGCATGCCTTCTGTATCAAAAGCAAGTTGCGAAATTGTTATGCAAAGTCGTCCTGAATCAGAATCTGTATAAGGACTTGAAAATGTTAAAAGGCCATTTGTATTTACGGCATCAATAAACCAATCTCGTGTAACATGATCCCATCCTGGGTCTGGAACCCAACGGGAGCCTGATATAAAAAAAGAGTTCTCATTTGTTAATGATTCCATACCAGCAAAATATATATCTATTATGTCGGCATTTGTTGAAAGAAGATTCTCAAGTATTGATTCAAAATCTTCTAGGTTTGTATTTGTTTCTGCAATAGAAGCCGCGGTGATAAGTAAGTCAATAGAAGGTGCAAGAGCATATTCCATGCTTCGTTCAAGATACGCAGTAGTAATATCTACTGTTTCTTTAATATTATCTTCCAGTGTGGTATTTGCATTATAGATAAAAATTGTTGAAATTACAGTTACTACAAGTACTAACACACAAAGACTTATTCTCATAATACGAAATGATAGAGATCTTCTCATTTTTTAGCTCCAATTGTAAATGATAAAAATTATTTTATCATTAATAATAAATAAAATCAAACACTTGATTAAAAAAAAATGTAAAAAATATGTAAGATTTATTATTTTTTTTGTTTGGAAAGGTAATAATGTATTATGGTATGCGTGTTGCGTTTAGAATTAAAATAGTGTATACTTTTTATATGAATATAGCATGGATTGGAACAGGAATAATGGGTGTCTCTATGGCAAAACATCTTGCAAAAGCAGGACATACGGTAACAGCTTTTAACAGAACTTTTTCAAAAGCTGAAGCACTAGCTGAGTTTGGTATTACTCCAGCAAAAACAATTGCAGAATGTGTACAAAATGCAGAGGTAGTATTTAGCATTGTTGGATACCCCCAAGATGTTGAAGAAATATACTTAGGAAAAGATGGAATTTTTGAACACGCGCAAAATAATGCCATGTTAATTGATATGACAACATCATCACCTCAATTGGCTAAAAAAATGTATGATATTGCATTAAGCGGTGAAAGAGGGAAAAACTTTAGAATGCTTGATGCTCCTGTTTCCGGTGGGGACAATGGGGCAAGAAATGCTACACTTTCAATTATGGTTGGTGGTGAAAAATCAGTATTTGATGAAGCCCTACCACTTTTTGAAATAATGGGGAAAAATATAAATTATTTGGGTGTATCAGGAAACGGTCAGCATTGTAAAGCGTGTAACCAAATAGCGGTTGCCGGTAATGTTGTAGCGTGCGCTGAATCAATTACGTATGCACAATCAAATGGGCTTGATGCAAATGCCGTATTAGCTGCAATTTCTAAAGGAGCTGCAGGTAGTTGGCAAATGGATAATAATGCGCCCCGAATGGTAGAAGGCGATTATGGTCCATACTTTATGAATGAACATTTTCTAAAAGATTTACGCATAGCCCAAGGTGTTATGCGTGAAAATGGCAAGAATCTTCCATGTTTAGATATAATAACCGATATGTATGAAAAATTGGTAGAAAACGGACATGGAAAAGAAGGAACACAAAGCGTAATCAGAAATTACTAATTGATTTTCTCTACTTATTGTGTTACAATGTATACATGCCAGATTATACAATTTCATCAGAAAGTGCCGTAGGGCAACGACTTGATAAGTTAGCGGACTCAGATCTTATTTCATATCTTACATTCAAGAATAATAAAGTAGATATGAGTGTTGGTACTATTACTCTTGGACGTGCTCCGACAAATAGCATAGTTATCGAAAATAAACTTGCAAGCCGTAATCATGCCGTAATTCAAAAAATAAGAGATGCTTTTTTCTTAAAAGATATGGGTAGTACTAATGGTACATTTTTAAATGGAACAAAAGTTCCTGCCGACAAATATGTACGCATTCGAAGGGGAGATAAAATTACTATCGGAAACGATAATATTGTTATGTCCTAATTTTTTGATATTTCTAGGATTTGTATGAGCCCAAAGCGTATTTTTTCAAAATATAACCTACCTCAAAGCGCTGACTTTTTTAGTAAAATAAATGCTACATTAGAAGTTCTTAAAAATGAAGAAGAGCTTTTACGCCCCTTTGATGATACCGATTGTTCTGGGGCTCTTTTAGATCTTAATGCCTTTTCAGATAAACCCATCCCAGTTATTTTAGTTCCCGATTTACATGCAAGAGTTGATTTTTTTAATGAAATACTTAATTTCTCATTTGCTTTTGATAATGACAGTGAACAAATGCTCACTGTAAAGGAAGCCCTTGAACAAGAAAAAGTTTTTGTTGTATGTGTAGGAGATGGATTACATTCTGAAAAAAGTTTTCGAGAACGATGGCTTAAAGCCCAAAAAGAATGGTTAAAAGGAAAAACACTCAATAGCTATATTTGTGCTGAAATGGAAGCAGGACTTGGCTTAATGACCTTAGTAATGGATACAAAACTTCAATTTCCAAAGCATTTTCATTTTTTAAAAGGTAATCATGAAAATATTTTAAATAGTGGTAGTTGTGGAAACTTACCTTTTAGAAAATTTGCTTCTGAAGGCGAAATGGTAAAAGATTTTATGCTTAGTTTATATGATAAAGAACTTACCTTTGCCTATGCAGATTTTGAGCAAAATTTACCCTTGTTTGTAAAAGGTTTAAACTTTTTAGTGTCTCATGCAGAACCGGCCAGAGCTTTTTCTTATACCGAACTTATAAATGCGTATTGTGATGAAGATACTATTATAGACTTAACATGGACAGCTAACGATGAAGCAGAGGAAAACGCAGTAATAACGATGTTAGATGCACTATTACCGGGAGTTGAAGGATCTGTTTACTTTGCAGGGCACAGAACTTTTTCAGGAACATATCGGGCACTAAGAGATGGAAGATTTATACAAATCCATAATCCACATGAACATTTTATTTCTATTGTAAAACCCGATAGACCTTTTAATCCTGAAACCGATATTTATGATACAAAAACAGGCAAGCAAGCCGAAAATATAATAAGTATTTCTTTATAGGAGATGTCATCATGGCTGAGATACCCGAAAAAATAGGAAAATATAAGATTCAAGATGTAGTTGCCCGAGGAGGCATGGGCGTTGTATACAAGGCTATGCACCCAAATTTGAAACATCAGGTTGTAATAAAAAAATTAACCATTCGTGGTAATAAACCCTTGCTTGAGCGATTTAAAAGAGAGGCAAGAGTGCTACTTGAGCTTCAACATGCAAATATTGTTCGAATGTTTGATTATTTTACCGAAGGTTCTTTTCATTACATCGTACTTGAATTAGTTGATGGTATGTCTCTTGATAAACTTATCAGAAAAGCTGGGAAGTTATCTTGGCCAACTGCCTTGCTTATTGTACGTGATGCATGTAAAGCATTAAAATTTGCCCACTCAAAAGGTGTTATTCACAGAGATATTAAGCCTGGGAACATACTTATTTCGAGTAAGGGGGAAATTAAACTTGCCGATTTTGGCATTGCATCTGCAGAAAAAGAAAATGCAGTTGAAGAAGATATTACACAAGCAGGTATCACACTTGGCACCCCCGCATACATGCCACCTGAACAATTTGAAGACAGTAAAAGTGTTGATGCACGGGCTGATATTTATGCTATGGGTGTAATGCTTTATGAAATGGTAACAGGTAAAAAGCCGTATGGTGCAAATATGGTGCCGGAAACACTTATTCAAATAAAAAAAGGGCAATATGTTGCTCCTTCTAAGTTAGTAGAACATCAGATACCGGGATCACTCAGTCGAATTATAAAAAAAATGATGAATCCTCAACCTAAAAAGCGGTATAAGGATGTAAATGCTTTACTTAATGCTATTAATAGACAGTTAAATAAGTTTGATGTAAAACCAATTCGAGTTTCAATGGTAAAACTTATGCTTATGCAAAATTATGCAGAGCCGATGTTTGTTGAAAAAAACAAGGGTTTACATAAAATAGCTTTCATTATTGGAGCTGCAACAATTTTGGTTGCTGGTGGTCTTTTTGCTTGGAATCAAGGATATATTCATAATACACTTTTAAGAAGTATGTATACTCCTGTAACGGTAACGCTTGAAACGTCAAAGGCTTCGGCTATAAGTATGGGCGTGCCTATGAGTGCCTCATTCTATGTAAACGATAATGAAGATATTCCGAGTGTAAAAAACAGTCAAAGAAGTTTTTCTAAGCAACAAGAAACCAATGAAAGTGAAGTGTTTACTACAAAGGCAGTTTTTGTACAACCGGGAATGTATAGGGTAAAAGTTATTGTAGGTTCTGATGTTTTTTGGAAGTCTTTATATGTGGATGGAAATGCTCAAAATGTGGTGTTTGATATACATACTTCCGATATAAGAGCTTTGAATGTAAAAACATCTTCAGTAGATATGGAAACAGGTGAAGATATGACTGAAAATACAGAGTTCTTAGTACTGTATAATAATGAATGGATTCCTATTACTGAATTAACAAATGGAGAATTAACTACAGGAACTATCTTAAAAATACGAGCCGAAGCTGATGGTTATATGAGCGAATACTTTTCCTTGTTAATTGAATGGTATCAAGACGAGCTAAGCATTGAAGCAATGATGGTGCGAGAATAGATTGTATTTAAAGCTATTCTTCCTTGTGTTGTAATTACTTAGTGAGTGATTATATTGGAGGTAATAATGAGATACTTGTTTATTTTGTGTATATTGACACTTGCCTCCTGTACTACAAATACCGAAATACTAGATTTTAGTGGTAATACCGAAAACTCAACCGTGCTTCAAAAGGGTTTAATTCAAAAAAATACAACATTAACAAAAGATACCATTGTGGTTGATGGTGATTTTACAGACTATACTTTTTCAAGCTTTGGATGGTTTTTTGATGAAAAAATAGTTGTTGAAAGAAATTGGAACGGTGTAGTTTACTGTAATGAACATCGTTATGACTTTGATGTTATAGCTGATGTCGATTATATTGAACATGGTCAAGATTGGAATGATGATGGAGAAATCGATATAGCTGAAAGTAATCCTTCAAAAAGTGGGATAGACAGTGTTAGAATAGAAAACATGCCTGTTAGGTACAATATAAAAAGTTTTGAACTTCCTGCAGGTGGAGGAGGGTATTTTAAGTTTACCCTCAAAGAAAAAGATTTCCCTGCTCACTACATGGATTTTTCTGTTGCAAATAAAAAGTTTTCTGTTGTATTAACAAAAATGATTGTTATTCCTAATATTATAGAAGGGTGGGAAGCCCAATCTACATATAATGTTTCATTTATAGCAGGAGAACAGGTATTTTACATTGTTGATAACAAAGGACAAGTGTATGCCGAGTTTATCACAAGTTTTTATGAGCCTGTAAAAAAAGAAGGGGATACGTTTGGGAAATTTGAATACCGAGACGGACGCTATACTATTTATGATGTGGATTCCACCTTTGATGAATTGCAGTTAATTCCAATTATAGGCTTTATTGATATTATTAAATACATGCAACAATATGACATGTTGGATGCTCATGTAATAATGTAAAAAGCTTAATATGCCTTGACGGGTAATGATGCAAAACCACTTGACACAATTGTAACTTCCTTTTATGCTATATTTACCACCGTAGGTTGTATCTATGGGGTAAAGGATGTACTAATGAAAGAAGTTAATGAAAAACTTGAAACAATCAGACACAGTGCTGCCCATGTAATGGCAGAGGCTGTCT
>CAYJJW010000098.1:0-7913 GCA_964370555.1 uncultured Treponemataceae bacterium
GGTAACCTGTCATTCCAGTTGTAAATACAATTTCACCTGTAATACAACCAGTTGCGCCGAAGCTTTTTCCTTCAAATACTTGCCCATTAGCAAGTAGAATATATGCTTTGTTTGTCATCTTAAAGACGTATTATATCAGAAAGTCTACAAAGGGGGAATAGGTTTTGGTGTTAATTCGACCCAGTTTTAAATTTTTAATTTTCTTGTTGCTAAAGCTGAAAGGGTTATTGTCATTGCAAGCTATACCGATAAGCTAGTACGCTAAGGACTTTTTCTAAGCCAGCTTTAATAGAGTCTCTTGCACATTTCTCTGCGGTATTTGGGTCTCCTTTTTTTATACTTTCTACTATTTTTTCATGTTCATGATAGCTTGCAAGTGAATTTTCTGATGTATATATAATGGATGCTATTGTTTCTTCATCTACTCCACTATTAATGAGCATATGGCTTAAAAAAATATTTTTTTCTAGTAATAGTTCAAATTGGGATAGCATTTGCATATTTCCTGCCCCTCGTGCAATTGTTCGATGAAATTCTTGGTCAATTTTTGCCATAAGAATTCTGTTTCCAGAATCTTTGTGTTCTTTCATTTTTTCCAAAAGAGATTCTAAATAGTACATTTCAGACGGAGTTTGTTTGTATGTAAACAAGTTTGTTAGCATACCATCGATGCATTCTCTAAAAATATAGGTATCAATTATGTCTTGTTCAGAAAACGTTTTAATTTTATATCCAGTTGTTTCATGCTTTTCAATAAAGCCTTCATATGTTAAAAGTTTAATTGCTTCTCGAACAGGCATACGTGATACATTAAAACGTTCTGAAATTTGAGTTTCGGTGAATCGTTCTCCATAAAGTATTTCACCTGAGAATAGAAGTTCTTTCATTTGAGAATAAATACTGCTTTTTTCTGTATCTGTGGATATTTCTTTTTTCATGGATATATTTTAATGCAAAAAAATACGTTTGTAAAGAGGAATAAATGACTATACTTATGTATAGGCATTTATGGATACAATTGTATACAAAAGGATATTATTTTCATACTTTTTTCTTGCTTTCTGAAAAAACTCATGTTACCATTGTTATAGTAAAAGGAGAGGATGTATTAATGAATGCAAGTGATTTTTCGAAAGCTATAAAAAATAGAGATGCAGTATATGGTACTTGTATAACGATGCCGAGTCCACATATGGTAAAATTTGTTGATACGTTGGGTACTGATTTTTTGTTTATTGATATGGAGCATATTCCCCAAGATCGCGAAAAAGCTTCTTGGATGTGTCATGCGTTTGAAGGTAAAGGCCAAGTTTCTGTTGTAAGAATTCCAAGCCCCGATGAATATGAAGCAAGTAAAATTTTAGATGGAGGAGCTTGTGCTATTTTGGTTCCATATATTGAAACAGTAGAGCAAGTAAGGAGAATAGGATCTACTATAAAGTATCGACCTTTGAAAGGTAAGAAGCTATTAAAGTTAGCAAGCGGAGAAACAGAATTACCATTATCAGAAAAACAATATATCGAAAATTTCAACAAAGATAAATTATTCTTCATTAATATAGAAAGTGTAGAAGGGATAAAAAACCTTGACGCAATGCTAAAATTGGGTTTTGTTGATGCAGTAATAATAGGCCCACATGATTTGAGTGTAAGTTTAGGTGTTGCTGAGGATTACGAAAATGAAATTTTTGAAAAAGCTGTACTTGAAATTATTTCAATTTGCGTAAAAAATAATGTTTCTGTGGGAAACCATTTTTCAACTGATATAAAAAGACAAGTTGTATGGTCTAAAGCAGGAATGAATATTATGCTAAATTCTTCTGATATGGGAGCTTTCGTTGGAGGAATAAAAGAGGATATGAGCTATTTGAGAAATCAAATAGGTGGAAGTTTTGCTGAAAATGAAGCAAAAGTGATAATTTAAATAATAAGGAATCAGGGGATAAGTAATGCTTCCAAAAATTGCTAAAGTAAGAGCTGTGTTGTTAAGCGCTCCTTATGCGAATGATAATAGTGCAGAGGTACATATAAACCTACCCAGCGGATATAAATCTTGCTCTCTCGTTGAAGTTACACTTGACAATGGTACCATAGGATTAGGCGAAGGCTATATTGGTGTTTTTGCACCTCATGTTTTCGAATCCATTGTAAACTTAATTGCTCCTTATCTAATAGGAAAAGAAATAAGTCAAACTAATTTGCTGTACAAAGCTGTTTGTAATATTACCGACTACTGGAGCTTTCAAGGCGCTGCGCGTCATGTTATCAGTGCATTTGAAATGGCATTTGTTGATGCAAAAGCAAAGCATTTAAACGTTCCAGCATACGACTTATTTGGGGGCGCTCAAGTGAATTCAATACCATTGTATGGGAGTGGTGGTGATTCACTTACTCCTGAATCAATGGTGGAAGAATTTGAAATGCTAAAAAAATTAGGTATTTCTATATTTAAAATTCGTGCTCGAAACTATGAAGTAAATAAAACAGTTTGGTGCTTAAATAAAGGTAAAGAATATAATATTCGTATTGCAGTTGATATGTGTCAGAATCTGGCAAACCCTGGGCAGTCAGTTAGTGAAGTTATGAATTATATTAAAAATGTAGAGGATTTGACAGATGAGAGGATTTATTTTTTAGAAGAATCCTTAGGGTGTCAAGATACAGAATCGTATCCACTTTTGCGAAAAAAAATAAACATACCAGTTTGTGGAGGAGAGGTCGTAACAACTTCATATGAATTATCCTCTCGTGTAGAAAAACAGTATTATGACTTTGTTCAGCCTGATGCTACAGTTATTGGCGGTATGAGTGAAGTTCATAGTGTTTTTGACACATGCAAGAAACATGGAAGTAAAGCTGTTGTTCATTGTTGGGGGGGTGCTGTATGTATGATGTCAAATTACCATGTTGCTTTTGCGAACGGTGCTGATTTAGCAGAGTATCCAATGCCATATTATCCTTTAAGAGAAGAATTGATGGTAGAACCACTAAAGATTGTAGATGGATGGTTGCAAGTTCCTACCACGGTAGGGTTAGGTGTGAAATTGACCCCTGAAATTGAGCAAAAATATGCATTTCGGGAGGATGCCGTATATAATTGTGGGGGTAATATTCGGTCATTTTGTGATGATTCACGTTATAAATAATTAAAATTAGTTTTCTAATATAGGAGGTTTTTATGTGGAAAAATATGTCAATTCAGCAAAAAAGTGATACAAAATTTGCTTATTTAATTAGCGCACCAATGATAATATATATTTGTACAATATTAGTAGTTCCTGTAATTTGGGGAGTTTCATTAAGTTTTACAAATAAGGCAATTGGTGGGAGCGCAAAATTCATAGGTTTAGAAAATTATATTGCACTCTTAACAAATAAAGATTTTTTGAAGTCACTTCTTAATACTATAGTGTATACCATTTTTTCAATATCAGGGAAGGTTCTTTTTGGTGTAATAATGGCGCTAGCTTTGAATATTGATTTTCGTGGTAAGAACATTGTTCGCGCATTTTTGATTATCCCTTGGACCCTGCCCAATATTGTGTCAGTATTGAATTGGAGATGGATATTTACTGATACAGGTGGAGTTGCGAATTTTCTATTAAAATCAATGGGAATAATAGAACAAGATTTGATATGGTTTGGAAGCGCATCACTTTCTATGATTGTTGTTATTATAGTTAACATCTGGAGGGGAACGCCATTCTTTGGGCTTTCAATTTTAGCTCGTCTTCAAACAATCCCTAAGGACTATTATGAAGCAGCAGAGGTTGATGGCGCTACTGTTATGCAAAAATTTATTCATATAACATTGCCTTCAATAGCAGATGCTATCTTAATTACTGCACTGGTATCAACAATTTGGACATTAAACGAATTTGAGTCTGTGTGGTTATTAACAGGTGGAGGACCTAATGGTGCTACAGAACTTTCAAGTATTTTTAGTTATAAAACGGCTATGACTAGTATGCGTTTGGGACGAGGTATTGCAGTTTCAGTTTTGATGATGCCATTTTTGATTGTGTTGATACATTTCGTAAGTAAAAAAATGTTAAAAGATGATTAGGGGATAATAATGATAAAAAAACGTAGTTTAACGAAAATATACAGTATGATATTTATTACTCTCTGTTTACTAGTGTCTTTGGGCCCAATTTACTGGATGTTAAATACATCGTTCAAAGCACAGTCAGAAATTTATCAAAAAATCCCAACGCTGATTCCAGAAAATTTCACTCTTGAATCATATGACTTTTTGTTTGAAAAAACTAGTTTCTTGCGATCTTTATTGAACAGCTTTGTTGTAGCAATTTCAACTGCTTTCTTTTCAATAATAGTAGCTTTTCCTATGGCATATGTTGTTAGTAGGATTGATTTTTTGGGAAGAAGATTTTTATCTAAAGGAATACTTGTAACATATCTAATACCTACATCTGTGTTATATATTCCATTGTTTGTCACCGTATCTAACTTTGGGCTAACAGATTCACTTGCTGGGTTGGTTTTAATTTATCCGACTTTTGCAGTTCCTTATGTTTCATGGATGCTTATTCCGCACGTAAAAGCAGTTCCATATGATATTGAAGATGCAGCAAGGATAGACGGTTGTGGAAGATTAAGAACTATGTATTCTATAGTATTTCCACTTGTTTTACCAGGTATAGTTTCTACATTTATTTTTGCATTTTCAATGTGTTGGGGTGAATATTTGTATGCATTGGTTAATATTAACAGTACAAATATGAAAACGTTCCCACTTGTAATATCTGGTTTGATTTATGGGGATATCTATCCTTGGGGTCAAATAATGGCAGGGGGTATTATAGCCTGTATTCCTATCCTTGTGATATACATGCTAGCATCTAAGATGTTAGTAGGCGGAGCCACTTCTGGTGGTGTTAAACAATGATATGATTTAATCATATATATATTTTTCTTAAAGGAGAAAAGAATGAAAAAAACAATGGTTTTGGTTTTATCACTCGTTATGCTTTGTTCATTAGTATGGGCAGGTGGAAGCAATGATTCAAGTGGTAAAGAATTGACAGTTTGGGTTGAACGTTATTTTTCAGATGCTGCAAATGAAGCAACACAAGAAAGAATTGAGCAGTATGCTGAGGAAAATGGCGTAAAAGTAAACTTTGAGTTTATTAGTGCTGTAGACTATGTAACAAAATTGAATGCATCTATAGAAGCAGGTGTTGTTCCAGATGTTACTGTTGGAGCTCCTCATAAAATACTTAGTTATTACCCAAATAATCCATATTTGGATATTACAGATATTATTTCTGAAATTGACTCAAACAGAAAAATGCTTGATTCAATGATAAATGGGACAAAAATTGAAGGGAAAAACTATTTTGCTCCTTATACAGGTGCTTCTGCAATTTTATTTGTTCGCAAAGATCTTTTAGACAAGCAAGGTCTTGCACTACCTACTACATGGGATGAAGTATTCGATGTAGCTGAAAAAATCTCTGAACCTGAAAATGGTATCTACGGATTAGGTATGGGTTCTGGTCCAACTGATGAAGATGGCGAAAATACATTCCGCATGATGATGTGGAATTATGGAGGCTCTTTATTAGACAATAATGGAAATGTAAGAACGACTCCAGACCCTGCAACATTAAAACTTGTAACAAAGTACAAAGAACTTTTTGAAGCAGGCGCTATTCCTCCAGCAAGTACAACTTGGGGTCCTGGTGGAAATAACCAGTCTTACTTATTGGGCGAATCAGCAATTGTATTAAATGCTCCTACTTTATGGGCAGCTTTAAATTCTGATGAAAACTATAAAGAGTTACTTGAGGGCACAGCTATCTTAACATTGCCAGCTGGAACTGAAAGTGATACTGTAGCAATGGGATTTCAAGCAGGGTGGTCTGTTATGAAAGATTCAGATAATATTGAAGAAGCAAAGAAATTTGTGAAATATATGTTTGAAGAAGATTGGTATAATTCATATATGGAAACTGTAACACCAGTATTTGCACCAGTATTTGTAGATAGTAAAGATCTTCCAACATGGAGTGATAATAGTATTAACCAAAAAGTTTATGAATATAATGTTCAAGCTAGTGGTTACTATGGATATCCCTCTGTTCCAAGTGCTGACAGATCTTTAGTTGCAAAAAACTATTTCTTGTTCCCAATTTGTACTATGTTAAATTCAGTTGTAACAAGTAATGTGAGCCCTGAACAGGCTGTGATGAACTTATATGACAGTTTAGCAGAAACAAAAAGTTCTATGCAATAGGCATTAGTTAATAAGTTTAGGAATAACACTGGGCTGGCTATAGCTCAGTGTTATTTTATAATTGAGATAAAGCATAAAATAAATATTCAGTAGCAGAGAATTCGTTTGTTTGAAGAAATAATCTCTGTGAAAGGAGCCTCACATGTCCAGTAAGAAAACAATTTGGGTAAATTTAGACCCAGTTTTAGTTGATTTAAAAATAATAGAGTCTACATGCCGAGAAAAAGGGTATGAGTTAATTGAAAAACCGATTCCAAGCGATGAAGCACTAACAGTAGAAATGGCATCTAAAGCAGATGCTATCATTAGTATTGCAGAACCTTGGAATGAAAATACTCTGTCAAAAATAGCAGGGCAGGGGAAATTTATTATGCGGTATGGAGTTGGTACAGATAATATTGATATTCCTACAGCATCAAAATATAAAATACCGATTGCGAATATTCCAGGTGCTAATTCAGCTACTGTGGCCGAAATTGCACTGTCACACATATTAAATCTTGGACGCTGTTTTTATAATGAAGTAAACACTGTAAAAAATGGGAAATGGGAAAGTGATAACTTAGGTTCTGAACTTGACGGTAAAGTGTTAGGTCTTGTTGGTTATGGAAACATTGCACGACAAGTATCTCGGGTTGTTTCTGGTTTTGATGTATCTGTTATAGCTTTTGACCCATATGTAAATGAAATTGGATTAGAATTTGCAAAGAAGTATAATGTTACACTGGTGAACTCTATGGAAGAACTTTTTTCAACCGCTGATATTGTTAGCTTGCATATTCCATTAAACAATGAAACTAGGGGCTCAATCAATAAGAAATATTTTGATCTTATGAAACCCTCATCATACTTGTTAAATACCTGTCGTGGTGGAGTAATTAATGAAGATGATTTAATTGATGCTCTTAAAGCTGGGAAAATTAAAAAAGCTGGGTTGGATGTATTAGCTCAAGAGCCACCTCAAAAAGACAATCCTCTATTGTCTATGCCAAACGTATATATTACGCCACATGTTGCTTCTAATACATATGAGAATGGTGTGCGCTCACAAATAATTATGATGGAAACTATTGAAGCATTTTTTAATGGAGAAATTCCAAATAATGTCTTAAATAAAAAAGATATAATATAATTTTTTCTTAAGTTTAACAGTATAGTATTAAATGCTGTTAAACTTAAGAAATGTGTAGGGAATAGAATATGGAAAGATTACCAAAGCTTGACACAGTACTAGAAGAACTCGAAAACACTATTACTGACGAACATTACGAATATGTTCAAGACTTACATTTGAGAAGTATGGCCTATGAAAACATTGAACACTTACCATTAGGAATAATTGTTGAGCCTACCGACCAAGTAGAGTTATTTCCCTATGAAGAAGTTTTTAATGATCCTGAAAAAATGCTTTATAATGAACTTTTTAAGAGTTTTGGGTGTATTTACAATAGTGTAATGTTGCAAGATGAATACCCGTTGCACATTAGAAGTAACCATGGGCTCGGTGCGATTTCCTCTATGTGTGGGGCAGACGTTACTATTATTGGTGGTAATATGCCATGGGTAAAACACTTTGAGGATATCGAAGATATTAAAAAAATAATTGCACGAGGAGTTCCTGATGTAAGGGGAGGCCTTGCTGGGCAAGTTCTTG
>CAYJJW010000099.1:0-7905 GCA_964370555.1 uncultured Treponemataceae bacterium
GGTCGTCGAGCATAACAATATCTTCGAAAACGAACATACGTTTTTTAATTTCTTCGGCCAAGTCTGGGTCATCTTCTTCAAGCGATTCAATAATAGCTTTTTCAGAAGAGCGGTCTACAAGGTTAAGAATTTCTACAATACTTTCAACACCACCGGCTGCAGTATAGTCTTCACTAGACAATGTAGAAAGTTTCTTTTCAAGAACACGTTCAACCTCACGCAAAACGTCTGGAGAAGTTCTGTCCATAGTTGCAATACGTCTTGCTACTTCACTTTGTACTTCATCAGGTAAGTTTTGCAAAATAATTGAAGCCTTGTTTGGCTCTAAATATGCAAGAATAAGCGCAATTGTTTGCGGATGTTCTTGTTGAATAAAGTTTAAAAGATGTGCAGGGTCTGTACGGCGAATAAAGTCAAACGGTCGTACTTGTAAAGAACTGGTAAGCCTATTAATAATGTCAATGGCTTTTTGGCTACCAAGTGATTTTTCAAGAAGCTCACGAGCAAAGTCGATACCACCGGAAGTGATAAAGTTTTGAGCTTGTATCATTTCTTGGAATTCACGCAAAACAGCTTCTTTTAATTCTGCATCTACGGTTTCAAAACGAGCAATTTCAAAAGTTAATGTTTCAACTTCGTCTTCACGAAGATGTTTAAAAATTTCAGCCGATAAGTCAGCTCCAAGTGATACCATAAAAATGGCAGCCTTTTGTCGTCCATTGAGGTTTTTATAGTCTTTTTTCTTTGAGCTACTGCCGGAAGATTTACCTTGAGTTCCTGCCATTTTTTTATTCCTCCATCAACCAAGAACGAATGAGCATTGCAACATCTTCGGGATGTTCACGTGCAATGGTAATTGCGTTTTCTTGAAGCTCTGCTCTCTCTCTTTCTTCAACAGACATGGTGACTTCCATACCCGCTTGTTGAGCTTCCCACAAGGTTCGTTCACGTTCAAGTTGGTGCTTACGTAAAAGTTCTTCTTCTCTGAGCCTTCTTCTTCTTTCAAGCTCACGAGTAACAAATCGTACAATAATAAATGTTAAGAGTATTGCAATGATAGAAACAATTGCAATGAGAATTGTTCTTCTTGTTTGTTCTTGCCGTAAGAACTCTGCATCTTCTTCTGCAAACTGCAAGGTTCTATCGAATTGAACATTTCTAACGACAATAGAATCCCCTCTACTTCTATCATATCCAACCGCTCCTTGAATAATTTCTTCAACAGAAGTGATTTCATCTTCGGTTAGAGGTATATAAGTTCTTTCGATTTGTCCGCTAGGAGAAACAATTAAGGTTCCTGATTCGTCATATTCTCTTTCCCAGCGCCCATCAATGTTTACAGAAACGGTTATTTTTCCTTGAGAAGGACTTCTAATTTCTTGTGTTTGACGTGTATTTATAGCTTCATTTCGTGTTACAGAACTTTCGGTGTTTATGCCATATACGTTTGACATATCAGAATATACTGGAGGATTTTGCCCTTCAACACCTGCAGGACCTTCAGGATTATATCCAGTACCTTTCCATTCTTTATTAATTTCTTGAGAAGAAAGTGTTACTGAGTCGAAAATTTCACCGTCAAAATAAGGTGTATCTGGATTATCTTCAACTCGTGTAAAAGGGAAATATTCAGTAGTGGCTATTTCTTGTTGAGACATATCCATGTCTATACTAACATTTAAGTCTCTAACCCTATCAGTGCTATATATTTGCTGTAAGGCATCAAGAACTTCTTTTCTTTGCATTGCTTCAAAGTTTTTTATAAGCAATTGTTCTTTTTCGATAATATCAACGCGCTCTATATCTTGCAAACCTTCAAAGTCATTAAGTACTATACCCGAAACATCAGTAATTGTAATATTTTCTTCGGTTAAACCTGCTATTGCCATCATTAAAAGCTTTTGAACACCTTCAATTTTTGTTTTATCAGATGTAAAGTCACTACCTGGTTTTGGAGTAAGAATAACACTTGCAGAAATTGGTTTTTGATCTTCAGCAAAGAGCTCTCTTTCCGGCATTGCAATCATTACATCAGCCCTATCAATATCATCAATTGCTTCAATATGGCTTGTAATTTGAGCAGTAATAGCTCGCTGTAAGTTTACATCATTGGTAAAATCGCTGGTTGTCCATCGTTCAACATCGAACAATGCCCATGGATCTACGTTATTTGGAACTAAATCGTCGGTTACAAGAATTTGTCTCATGCGCCGTGCTGTTGATTCATCTTCAACATACATCATTCCGGCCTCTGTTACATCAACAGAAACATTTTCTTCTGCTAAACGGAATACAATTTGATCGCGCAATACTTCATCTGTTACAGCTACGCTAAAAAGAGGTATAGTAGTTGGTTGAGAAGATACAGTAGGTATGAGAATAAGGGCAAGGATAAAAACTACCACTACACCCGATACAATTACTTTTTGAACTATTGACCATTTTGCCCAAAAGTCCTTAACTTGAGAAAAAAGCTTTTTAAGCCATTCGTTCATGAAACCCCTCCCAAGGACCATAACTTTTCTGTGAACGAACACATGTTATCTAATTTATTATACAATATAAAGTAAAATTTGTCTACCCTAAAATTAGTTATGTGTAAAATTTTAAGCATTATATACATAAAAAGTCATAGCTTTCACTATGACTTTTTAGTTTGGTTATCTGGTAGTTGTTATTTCTGTCCACGCTTGTGTAATTCTACTTACTACAGTGTTGGCAAGGGTAAGTGATAAGTTAGCCTCTGCCATTGCTATTGTAACATCATGTACATCTACTGACTCAGGGTCAATAATAACTTGTTCTGAAATTGAGCTTGCCTCAACTTGTTTATCGTTCATTGAAGTCATGGCATCAATTAAAAAATTATCAAAAGTTCCTTTATTTGATATACCTTCGTTTACTTTTGTATTTTGCGATACTCCGGCAATTGTTCCGTTTCCGATATGCGCTGTATTAGAGCGTATCATTTGTAATTCGTTTATCATAAGTCCCACCTTACTTAATTATAAATCTTTTATTGTCCAATTGCAAGTGCTTGCATGAACATTTCTTTAGAACCCTGTATTACAGAAGTATTTGCTTCATATGAACGTGATGCAGCAATTAAATCAACCATTTCGTTAACTATATTTACATTTGGATATTCAACATAACCTGAGTTTGGTCCTGCCTTAATAGCATCAGGGTGTGTTGGATCATATACTAAGCGCCCTTGTGTTTCATCTTGCGCAATTTCCATTACACGTACACCACCACCGATTCCGTTATCTAATCCTTCAGGAGCAAAAGGACTTCTAAAGGTTGGATTATCTTGTACACTTGCTAAAATTACACTTGATTTTTTAAATGCTCCACCTTCTTGTGTACGTGTAGTTGACGCATTCGCGATATTATTTGAAATAACGTCTGTTCTAAGACGTTCTGCACTCATACCAGTTGCTGCTATGTTTATACTTGAAAATAATCCCATAATTCTTTATCCTTATTGTAATACTACTTTCATTTGTGAAAATTGAAAGTTTTGTAATTGAGTAAGCAATTGATAATTCATTTGTGTTTTAAGAACATTCATTGCTTCTTGTTCTGCATCTACGTTGTTTCCATTTGCTTTTACCGTTGAAAGATAGTCGGTTACTCGCCTCGGCTCAACTGTAGTGTAATCGATAACAGTATTATTTTGAATATGTCGTGGATCTGTTGTAGAAAGTGAAATTGCGTTATGTGCATTTTTTTCAGAGTCTAATGCTCTTTTTAATTCACTTTCAAAATTAACATCGCTTCTCTTAAAGTTTGGTACTTCAGAGTTTGCTAAATTGTTTGCTGTAACTTCATAGCGTATTGAGCTAACATCAAGTGCTCTGTGCAATAAGTCTACTGTTTTTGTAAAACCTGTCATATATTTATCCCCTTGGGTACACTATTGTTTCCCCATCCCTATATATATTTTCGGCTTTTTAAAATAGTAGTTTAGTAAATTTTATGATTTTTTATATTTTTTTTAGTCTTCTACTTCTTCGAGTTCTTCAAGTTCATCGGCATCTTCAAATTCTTCAAGATCATCATTTAAGAAAACAGGAACGTGTCGTGGAATTGCGTAAGACGGTACAATTTTTTCTTCAACCTCTGTTTCAAGCAGATTTTGTGCCTCTACTCCAAGCAAGTCTGCTAAATCATTAGCAAGCGACATTTTTTCTTCTGTATCTGTTTTAAGCTTGTCTAAAAGCTCAAAAAGATATACCGAACGAGAAAAACCCTTAAGCTTCATAAATGCTGCTCTTCTACATTCAAAACTGTTTCTTACTACTAAAAATGTTTCATAACTAATAAGAATTGCAGTTCCACAACTCTTATTGGCTGCTTCAATTCTTGATGCTAAGTTAACCTCAGGACCCATTACGGTATAATCAAGTCGTTTTTCAGAACCAATGTTTCCAAGAATTACCTTTCCGGTACTAATTCCAATTCTGGTATAAAAGGGAGTTTTTAACTTTCCACTGGAAATAAGTTTTGAATTTAATATTTCTTCATATTTTTTCATGGTAAGGGCAGCTTCACAGCATTTTTCTGCATGATTTTCACCTGCTCCACCTGGACCTCCAAAAAATGCTAAAATACCATCACCTACGAGTTTAGAAACTGTACCACCAAAGGCTTCGATAACTCCACTCATTTCACTAAAGTATTCATTAAGCACTGAAACAAGATTATCGGGAGACATTGTTTCAGATAACGTAGTAAACTCTTTTAAGTCAGTAAACATAATTGTTAAGTTTTCATAGTCTCCACCAATTTTTAATACTGATGGATCATGTTCAAATAAATCTACGATAGCTGAAGGTACGTAGCTTGAAAAAGCTTTTTGTAAAGAACTACGTTGCTCTTTTGTTTTAGCAAGTTCTATTACCAAACATGCGGTACTGAGTATTCGAATAAATGGAGCTAAAAACTGTGTATGAAGTGGTATAAAACCTTCGTCATTTTTTTGATGTCCTAGAAAAACAAAACCGTAAATAACACCTTTTTTATAAAAAGGAATTGAAAGAGTATGTTCGCCATGTGTTATAACTGTTTTCGAACCAATTGACTCGGTACGCTCTGCAACAGCTTCTACAAGATACACTTCACTGGGAGATTTTTCTTTATAATATTCAATACTTAACTTTTCATTTGAAGTAACATTTGAAAACGCTACATAAGATACTTCCAAATTTGCAAATATCCACTGTGAGGCAACTTCAAACAAAGATTCCATTTTTGTAGATGTTAATAGATCTTCTTCTAGCTGATTAAAATCAATTTCAATTTTTTGGGGTTGCTCTTTTTCAAGAACATCGTTTTCGCTACTTTCAACTATTTCTTCAAGCATTGGTTCTTCAAAAATATCACTATCTTGATTTTCTAAACTGCTATTGATTTCATCTTGAATATTTTCTTGAATATTAAAATGTACTTCTTCATCTTCTAGCAATTTTAAATAATGTTTTTTTTCTGCAGCATAACGAACAAAACACACTAAAGATGATAATAAAATAATAATCCCTGTTATAGAAAAAACTAGTGGTGTAAAGTCATGATTAAAAAAAGAATACTGCGTATTAATGTATACATATACATGTAGTAAAAGAGCGAAAAATAGAATTGTTCCAAGTACTAAAAAGATACGATTAGCTTTCACTTCTCTTTCCATGCATAGTAGAGTATTTTTTTTCGTCTATGTAAAAGCTTTTTAAAGCCTCAATTTGCTCTTTTACACGATCTACTGAAGGACCACCTACAATATTTTTATGTGCAACACAAGCTTCAATTTTTACATATTCATACACATCATCTGAAACTAAGTCAGATAATTCCTTATACATATCTATCGGCAAATCTTCAAGATTTATTCCTTTTTCAATACAAATTTTTACAGCACCTGCAACAACTTCATGAGCAGTTCTAAATGGCATTCCTTTTTTTACAAGATAATCGGCTAAGTCGGTTGCATTTGCAAATCCTCCGACACAAGATTGATACATCTTATTTGTATTCCACTTTGTTGTTGCAATCATCCGTGTAAAAATTTCTAAGCATGAATACACTGTATCATATGCAGAAAAAAAGCTTTCTTTATCTTCTTGCAAGTCACGATTATACGTAAGAGGAAGTGCTTTCATCATAGTTAAAAGTGCAATAAGGTTTCCGTATACTTTTCCCGTACGTCCACGAATAAGCTCTGCAAAGTCAGGATTCTTTTTTTGCGGCATAATGCTAGAACCTGTAGACCATTTATCGGATAGTTCAATAAACTTAAACTCTTCTGTTGCCCAAATAATAATTTCTTCACAAAATCGTGAAAGATGTGTCATCAAAAGCGAAAAACTCGATGTCATTTCAATTAAATAGTCTCTGTCTGCAACTGTATCCATTGAATTAGGAGTAACATCTGAAAATCCTAGTGCGGCAGCAACTGCGTGTCTGTTTAAAGAAAGACCACTACCTGCAAGGGCACCTGCACCAAGAGGAGAAAAATCAATTCTCTTTAATGAATCTTGTAGTCTCTCGTAATCACGTTTTAACATCCAACACCATGCACATAGATGATGAGCAAGCGTTACCGGCTGAGCTCTTTGTAAGTGTGTGTAACCGCTCATAATTGTTTCTGTATGATTAGAAGCAATATCGGTAAGTGTTTCTATAAGAGCTAATACTCTTTTTTGTAATGAAGGTATTGCATGGCGCAAATAAAGGCGCTCATCAAGCGCAATTTGGTCGTTTCTACTACGTCCTGCGTGCACTTTTTTTCCTACTTCACCTAAACGATCTGTAAGAACTCCTTCAATAAATGAGTGTATATCTTCTGCCCCAGTGTCTATTTCTAAACTACCGTCTTCAAGTTCTTTTAAGATATTTTTTAATTCTTTTACTATGCTTTCAGCATCTTGTTTTGGTATAATTTGCTCATTACCTAGCATTGTAACGTGAGCAATGCTTCCTTTTACATCATCAAAGGCTAGGCGTGAGTCTACGTGTATTGATGTTTCAAATGCAATTGCTTCGGCATCGGGTCCTTCTTCAAACCTTCCATGCCAAAGTGTTTTTTTTTCTGCCATTATGTAATTAAATCCTATTTTAACTTTTATATATTATATACCCAAAATGGTATTTTAACAAGACTAAATAATTCTCTTTTTTGTTTTATCCACAGATTACACAGATTTTATTTTTAGCTAATGTATATCTTCTCGATTATAAAAAGCTAACGAAGATTTTTCTGTCTACAGTTTAATCCGTAACTAGTAACTAATTATATCCGTGCTACGCCTGATTTTTTTGCGGCTTCATTTACAGCACTCGCTACTGCTTTTCCAACACGTTCATCAAAGGCAGCGGGCACAATATAATCTGCAGTAAGTTCTGAATCTGTAACAAGGTTTGCAATTGCCATAGCGGCAGCTACTTTCATGTCGTCATTTATATCACATGCCCTAACATCAAACGTTCCACGAAAAATTCCAGGGAATGCAAGAACGTTGTTAATTTGATTTGGAAAGTCGCTTCTTCCTGTTGCAACAACAGTAGCACCGCCTGCCTTTGCTTCATCTGGGAAAATCTCTGGTGTTGGGTTTGCGCAGGCAAAGATGATTGCATCCTTATTCATTGTTTTTACCATATCGGCTGTTACGGTTCCTGGAGCACTTACACCGATAAATACATCTGTACCTTTTAAGATATCAGCTAAACTGCCCGATTGTTTTTCAAGGTTTGTAACAAGTGCAATTTCATCTTTTATAGCGTTCATACCTTCTTTTCGCCCTTGATACACAGCACCGGTTCTATCACAGAGAATAATGTGTTTAAATCCACAGGCAAGTAAGAGTTTTGTATTTGCAATTCCTGCAGCGCCTGCCCCATTTACTACAA
>CAYJJW010000100.1:0-7890 GCA_964370555.1 uncultured Treponemataceae bacterium
AAGCAAGTCGTGGCGAAATGCTCGAAGTTTCTGTTCCTTCTGTAAAAGAAGTACTGAAAGTAAAGCGCCACAGACTTTTTTCAGAATTAAAAGGATATGTTCTTCCAACAACTGAAACAAATGAGTTTTCAGACGATGATGATATCCTTACCAATACAGAAGAAACAAGAGTTGTAGAATTAGCTCCGGTAAGTGAAAACTTTACCTATCTTGCAAATCAACTTTGCGATGAAATGGATTCAAAAGAAGCGCTTGCAAGAGTACTACAACACATGTTTGCAAAAGATTTAGATGAAGACCGCTATGGCCATGTGAGTGATTTAAAACTTTCACAAAGTTTTGCTAATCAAAACGGTAAAAAAGGTGGAAGAGACAATAAGTTTGGAAACTTTTCAGGCGAGCAAATGCGTATTTATGTTGGACTTGGTAGACGAGATGGTTTTAATGCACGTGAAATTGCAGCTTATTTTTCAGATCTCTTAAACATTCCACAACGTATGGTTGATAGAATCGATGTTGCATCAAGTTTCTCTCTTATTAGCTTACCTTCACAAGCAGCTAAAGCTGTTTTAGATATGGCTAAAAAAGACAAAGCTCTCCCTCATATGCACGTTGATGCAAAAGATGAATCTCGCCCTTCAAGTTTTGGCGGTGGTCGAGACCGAAATAGAGATAGAGGAGACAGAGGTCGTTCAAGAAGCTTTTCAAATTCTCGAAATAGAGACCGTGATAGTGAACGACGCCCAAGAGAAAATCGCTTTGGTGAAACAAATCCTTACGGCGGTGGAAAACCAAAAGGCAGAAGGGATCCTATTTCTTCGACAGTTTCGATGTATAAAAAAAGTTCTAAGAGAAAAGATGCTTAAAACAATATAATAGAAAAAAGGTTACAAAAAATCTTGTTTTTTTACTCTTTTTTTCTATAATTCGCTTGACATTTGGCGTAAAAGGTATATACTGAGGGTTCTAATTGAATCATCTATGTGTAACTAATTTAGACTATTTTCCGTGAGGATGCAAAATAAAGCAACTTATTGAGTACGCATCAAAGAGGCGTTAGTAAATGTACTAACGCCTCTTGTAATTTTAAAATCTTTTTAATTTTATTGCATCTACAGGACACACTTCATGGCAACAAAAACAATGTAAGCATTTTGGCTTATCGATAAGTACTTTTTTATCAATAGTAAGTATTTTTGCAGGGCATATTTCAACACATTTTCCGCACCGTACACATTTTTTATGTACAAAGCGAGGTGTTTTAACCATTCCCATTTCAATGAGTTTATATAAAAATGACGGAACATGCTTTCGAAGTTCTACATTTATGGTTGTTTGATTTACAATTTTAAATGATTTTGGTTTTACACTTTCTATAGATTCTCCTAAAATGCAAATATCTTTTTCGTTCTTTAACCAAATGCCACGCTCAAGTGCATCTTGTAAATTTACAATTAAGTGCGGATCATATCCAACAATTGATGAACACACCCAGTCAAGTGCTAAAATATTATCACTTGCTGCTAAAAAGTTTAATTGCACTGGCGTTCCATTTCCGGGGCCGCCTGGTCCTTCCATTCCAACTATAGCATCCATTATTGCATATTGTGGTTTTGCTGCAATACATAAATCTGTTAAAAATTCTGAAAACTCTTTTCGCTCTGAAAATCTAAAGTGCGATTGTGCTTTTTTCAAACCAACCATAAGGCCAAAAAGATTTTTCATAGCGCCTGTATATGCCATGAGTTGATGGGTTTTTAGTTTTGCAATAGATACTACAATGTCAGCTTCTAAAAAAGGTTTTGCAAACTCAAATGATTTTACGAGTTTGCCATCAGGGTTTTGTACAATGACACTCTCAGAAAAATCTACCCATTCACCACCTGCATTTATGATAGCATCAAAAAGTCCTGTTTGTTTAGCACTTTGAGTCGAAGCATGTGTTGCAGGAGATTCTCCAACCAATACTTTTTTTGCACCGAGTTCTAAAAATATTTTAACTGCTTGTGCAACTACAACTGGGTGAGTACACACAGCTGTAGCATTTTTTTTAGGGGTAAGAAGATTTGGCTTTAGTAAAACTACTTTATCTTTTATATTTGAAGGGGGAACTAATTCCATTGCTTTTTTTAAAGAATTATATACTTCAATTTCATCATATGAAAAACATTTATTAATTGATACATTGTTTGTCATGTTATTTTCCTTTATATACTTGTGGGCATGGAACATTTTTTAGGCAAAGTCCGCAGTGTAAACATTTTCCATGTGATTGGCTAACTGTTTGAGTACTTAGGTATTTGTATGTGGTTTTTAACTTTTGTAATAAGAATAGTATAATTTTCATAATGTTTTTATACTACCGTAATTGAAGAATGAAAACAAGTAGCAAAAACTATACTTTTTATGCAAATTGTGATATACTCACATATATAAAAAATGGAGGATAGATATGCCACTTGTTGATATGCCTGTAAGCGAATTATTACAATATAAAGGTGTTAACCCTTGTCCAAGCGATTTTGATGAATATTGGAATCGTGCTTTAACAGAACTTAATGCGCAAAGTTTGGAATATACTCTTGAAGAAGAAAAATCAGAATATAAAGATGTAACACTTTCTCACCTCTACTTTACTGGAGTTGGAGGAGCTAAAATACACTGTAAATTTTTACGTCCTAAAAATATAGAAGGAAAGCTACCGGCAATAGCAATGTTCCATGGGTATCAAGGCTCAAGTGGGGATTGGTTTGAAAAACTTCCATATGTATATAATGGATTTGTTGTTGCAGCAATGGATGTTCGTGGTCAGTCAGGTTTATCAGAAGACACCTTGCATGTATCGGGTAATACTGTTAGAGGGCAAATAATACGTGGTGTTACAGATGAAAATCCTGATAATTTATTTTTTAGAAATGTATTTTTAGACACGGTACAATTGGTAAGAATACTTCAAAGTATGGACTTTATAGACGAAAAAAGAATTGGTGCTACGGGAAGTTCTCAAGGTGGGGCCTTAACCTTAGCGTGTGCGTCACTTGAGCCAACGGTAAAAGCTGCAGCTTTTGCCTATCCATTTTTATCAGACTACAAAAGAGTATGGGATATGGATTTAACAAACGAAGAAGAACCTTATAGAGAGCTCTTTTTACATTTTAAAAGACAAGATCCATTACATGAAAAAGAAAATGAGTTTTGGACAAGATTAGGCTACATTGATATTCAGAATTTAACAAAGAGAATAAAAGCGAACTGTTTATTTTTTACCGCATCATTGGATAAGGTTTGTCCGCCATCTACACAATTTGCAGCCTATAACAAAATTACAGCTCCAAAAGAAATGAGAATTTATCACGAATTTGGGCATGATAACCTTCCCAAACAGCATGATTTTACATTAGGGCATTTTTTGAAATATTTATAACCTACTTGAAGATTTTTCAAATCTAAAGTAAAATACTATATGATTTTTGGCTCTAAAAATCCTGCTAAAAAAAAAGAAACAACTCAACGGAGAATATCCAAAAGAAAAAGATTTAAAAATGCTTTTTCTAACTTACTGTATGACCAATTTGTTCAGTATTCATTAATATTGGTATGTGTTTTTGTTCTTATTATGGTATTTATTTTTAGGGTAGAGCGAGACACGAATGAAAATATAAATTCATTTTTCGATGTTGTTTGGTTTTCTCTTGTAACAATGACTACGGTCGGTTATGGTGATATTTCACCTACTACCATTGTAGGGCGTGTTTTGGGTATCGTGCTTTTATTATTTGGTGTAATTGCTTTTGCCGCAGTAAGTGGTAAGGTTGCATCTGTTTTATTTGATCGACAGTTAAAAAAGGATAGGGGGCGAGTTCAATTGAAAAAGATTTCAAAGCATTTTATCATTTGTGGATGGAAGTATGGGTTTGAACGCATACTTGAAGGAATCCTCAATTCTAATCCTGAGTTAACGCTCGACAAAATAGTTTTAATTAATACCGCTTCAGCAGAACAAATTGAAAATTTACGTTCTATTCCACACTTTAAGGATATTCATTACATTCATGGTGATTATACTCAAGAAGCAACACTTCTTATGGCAAATATAAAAACTGCAGAAAGAGTACTCCTTCTTGCAGATCATTCTGAAAAGTATTCGCAATTAGAAATGGATTCAAGAACGGTTCTTGCAACACTAACTATTGCGGCACTAAATCCCAAAATTTATAGGGTTGTAGAACTTGTTGACCCTGGTTTTGAAAGACACTTACAAGGCGCTCACTGTGATGAAATTATATTAACGAGTGATTATGAACGAAGCCTTTTGGTTTCTGCCTCAAGCGGTATTGGGCTTAGCCATGTATTAAAGCATCTTTTGCCAGAGGTTTCCGGGCAAGGGTTAGTTATTGACGACATAGATAAAAGTTTTATTGGAAAAACCTATGCACAATATAGACGCTCTCTTTCAGGTTCAAATAGAATTTTAATAGGCCTTTTAGAAAATACAGGGAATTTTTATCATCGCCGCCGCGAGGCATTAGATGATGCACAAAAAAATCCAAACATGAAACAAATTGTTGATAATCTTAAAAAAATAAAAAAATTAAAAAGTAATGAGCCAGTTTTAGTTCCCGGCGATAATTATGTAATAAAAGAACACACTAAGGGTATTTTTATTTGTGGGGATATTATAGTAGGTGAAAAAAAGATTGAGGAGGAAGAACTATATGGATAGTACCCCTGAACTTTTAGAAAGACTTAAAAAAATTGAAATATTTTCTGACTTTACAGAAAAAACTGAAAAAAATGAGCAGATATTGCATAATATTTGTTCAATTATGACATTAGAAACCTTTGAAGCCGGTGAAGTAATTATAAATGAGGGAGACTTTGGTGATTCTCTTCATATTTTAGCAGAGGGTAGTGTGCAAGTTATGCGCAATACTCTACAAGAAGACCGTTTCGCAGTTGTAAATTTAAATGCAGAGCATAATGTTTTTTTTGGTGAAATGGCGCTAATTAATCATTCACAAAGAAGTGCTTCTGTTGTAGCTCTTACTCCTTGCAAAACTTTTATGATTTGTGGAAGTTCATACCTTGAACTTTGCGAAAAAGAGCCCTATTTTGGATATAAATCTCTCTATAAAATTGGAAGTCGTTTAGTTGCTTCCCTTCAGCGAGCAAATAATGATGTTATCACATTGTACCAAGCATTATTGGATGAAGTTGATAACTTAGAATAATTATAAGGACGTTTTATGGATTCACGGCTGCCATGTCGTGTAGTAAAGGGCATTTGCCTTTTGTAAACATATTTTTTTAAGGAATTATCACTATGGATTCGAGAAGTATTTTTTTGAACATTTCACCATTGGATCATCGCTATTCATTATCTGAAGCCGATGTTTTTGACTCACTTTCTTCTTACATTTCTGAGCAAGCAGCCGTTATTTCTTGTGCAAAGGCAGAAATTGCCCTCATTAAAGCACACTTAAAAACACGCGATATGCTCACAAAAGAACTCGAAGAAGAACTAGATACTGTTTCTTGGACAATAGATCCTGCAAAGGTATACGAAGAAGAAAAAAAGACACATCATAATATTCGAGCTCTTGTAAATGTACTTCAAACCATGCTTCCAGAAAATATTAGACCATTTGTGCACTTAGGTGCAACTAGCGTTGACATTTTAGATACAGCGCTTTCTGTAAGGGTTCGAGACTGTGTACAACAAGCAATTCTTCCAATATTAAAAAATCTTGAAAAAGAGCTTTGCACTATTGCAGAACGCGATGCAAATACACCTCAAGTTGGGCGTACTCACGGGCAACATGCCGTTCCTATTACGTTTGGTTTTGCCATAGCAGAATACGTTAGCCGTCTTGGAAAGTCAATTTTAGAAATCGAACGACTTTCAAACGACTTACGAGGAAAACTTGCAGGACCTGTTGGCGCATACAATGCTCCATCAATGATTGTAAAAGACCCCGAAGCCTTTGAAGCTTTATACCTCGACTACCTTGGATTAAAACCATCAGAGCACTCAACACAGCTTGTAGAGCCTGAATACTTACTTCGCCTCTTACTCGAATGTAATGTTGCATTCGGTGTAATTGCAAACCTTGCAGACGACCTTAGAAATCTTCAAAGAAGTGAAATTGGAGAAGTATTTGAATATTTTTCATCAACTCAAGTAGGTTCATCTACAATGCCACAAAAACGCAATCCTTGGAACTCAGAACATGTGAAGTCACTTTGGAAGGCATTTGCTCCTCGTGTAATGACATTTTTTATGGATCAAATATCTGAGCATCAAAGAGACCTTTCAAACTCTGCAAGTCAACGCTTTGTTTCTGACTACTTGGCTGGCTTTACACTTGCCGTTGAACGAATGCGAAACATTGTAAGTGGCTTACAAAGCGATAAAGAAAACATGATGAAAAATCTTAACAATGGTGGTGGAAAAGTAAAAGGTGGTGTTTTAGCAGAACCTGCATACATACTTTTAGCCGAAAGCGGCGTTGCCGATGCCCACGAAGTTATTCGAAAGCTTACCCTTGCAGCAGAAAATAATGAGACATCACTTTTTGATGAACTTTCAAAAGATACTGATAGCTTCAATGCAATTACTGCTCAACTCGAAAAGCTCGGCATTGAAGATGCATCCACGTTCTTTGCAAACCCTGAGCGCTATTGTGGTCTTGCCTCTAAAAAGGCAGTAAGCTTAGCTCAAAAATACATGAAGTTAATGAATTAGTGGCCGGAGAAAGGTGTGAATAAAATAAAGCTCATTATTGTTATGATTTTGTGGGGAAGTATTGGGCTTTTCACACGATACATCGATTTAACGCCAATGCAATTGGCGTTTTCGAGGGCCATTATTGCTATCCCCATTTTATTTTTACTCATTAAAGATAAAAAAAATCTTAAAAACCTAGACAAACAAAGTGTCATTTTATACGCAGTTGCAGGAATCTTCATCGGTGGGGCATGGGTAACACTTTTCTATGGCTACCAATACACAACCATTGCATCGGCTGTGATCATCTATAACATGTGCCCCGTCTATGTAATGATTTTAGCGCCACTTTTATTAAAAGAAAAAAGTTCACTTATTCAAATTGGCGTTATAATTGTTTCATTTATTGGACTTATCTTAATAGTTTGGAACAGCCAAAATGGCGATACTGATATTATTGGAATGCTCTTTAGTGCCGCTTCGGGTATTTGCTACGCAATAGTTGTTATCATAAATAGAAAAATTAGGGTAAAAATTGAAAGTAATACGGCAACCTTTATTCAAATGTGCTCTGTGATGCTTGTAATGCTTCCATTTATTATTACAGGCGGAATTGTGTCGGATGTTCAAAGTCTTAACTCTACGGCGCTTATACTCTTGCTTGTGCTTGCAATAATTCACACCGGTATTGCCTACAGCGTGTACTTTTCTACATACCACCGAATGAAATCAATCGATATTGTAATATTTAGCTACCTTGAGCCAGTGTTTGGCATTATGTTTAGCGTTCTCTTTTTGGGCGAATACTTGAGCTTCTTGCAGTGGTTCGGGGCAGTACTTATTTTAGGTTCTACCTTTGTTGGTGAAAGGATAAAGGCAGGGAAATAGGATTTGGGCGCATCCCGCCAAAGGCGGGTCGGGCTTTGCGGGGTTTCATTCCTCGCCCGCGGGCGCACACATAGGTACGCCCTTACAGACGGGCTCGGAACCGCTTTCAGCGGCCCCTACAATAGCTTGCGCGGTTGCGTAGCTGTCGCCAACACATAGGTTGGCAACATACAATAGCCGTATAAATAATAAAATATCGATAAAAATATATTGACAAAACGCTTTATTCTCGTTACAGTTAATGCATCAAATAATTATGAGAGGATGTATGGCAC
>CAYJJW010000101.1:0-7742 GCA_964370555.1 uncultured Treponemataceae bacterium
CCGACCTTTGCCGTGGACCACACGTTACTAGCACAAAAGAAATTAACTCACAAGCTATAAAACTTATGCGAATTGCAGGTGCGTATTGGAGAGGCGATGTTACTCGCCCAATGCTTACCCGCATTTATGCCGCCTGTTTTGAAAAGCCAAATGATTTAAAAGCATATTTAACAATGCTAGAAGAAGCAGAAAAGAGAGACCATAGAAGGCTTGGAAAAGAGCTTGATTTATTCCATATTGATGAAGAAAACCCAGGTCAAGTATTTTGGCATCCTAACGGGTGGACCATTTACCGACTTGTTGAAGACCACGTTCGAAAGTGTATTAAAGAAGACGGTTATGTTGAAGTAAAAACACCGTTTATTATGCCAAGAAAACTATGGGAGAGATCTGGACACTGGGAAAAATACCAAGACTTAATGTTTATTACCGAAAGCGAAAAAAGACTTTTTGCCCTTAAGCCGATGAACTGTCCAGGTCACGTAGAAATTTATAAACAACGCATTCGCTCTTATAAAGACCTTCCGCTTAGAATGGCAGAGTTTGGTTCTTGTACCAGAAATGAAGCAACCGGTGCACTTCATGGAATTATGAGGGTGCGGGGCTTTGTGCAAGATGATGCACATATTTTCTGTACTGAAGAGCAAATTGCAAGTGAAGTTGAGCGTTTTTGTAAGTTATTAAAAGGCATGTACAAAGACTATGGCTTTGAAGACGATAAAATTGTGGTTAAGTTTTCAACTCGGCCTGAAAAACGTGTAGGGGACGATGCAACTTGGGACAGGGCAGAAAAGGCTTTGGCCGATGCTTGTAAACTTGCAGGACTTGAATACGAAATTCAACCAGGCGAAGGTGCTTTTTATGGGCCTAAGTTAGAGTTTACCCTTGTTGATGCTTTGGGACGCGAATGGCAATGCGGTACTATGCAAGTAGACTATCAATTACCTTCTAACGAAAGGCTACAAGCTGAATATGTTGGTGAAGATAACGCAAAGCATAACCCAGTTATGTTACACCGCGCAGTACTTGGTTCATTAGAGCGCTTTATTGGTATTCTATTAGAAAACTACGGTGGGGCACTACCAGCATGGCTACAGTACCAACAAATATCTGTTATTCCCGTTTCACCTGAATCTGAAGAATATGCAAAGAGTGTAAACGAAGCTCTTAAAAAGAAAGGCTTTAGAACAGAAGTAAACTTGAGTAATGATAGAATGAACGGAAAAATTAAAACAGCACAGCTTAAAAAGATTCCGTACATGCTTGTTGTTGGTGAAAAAGAAGCAGCCGAAAATAAAGTTGCAGTTCGTTTCCGTGACGGAAGACAACAACAAATTATGACTATTGATGAGTTTGTTGCGTATTTAACTGAAAAAGTGGATACTTGTTTCGCAGGGATTTAGATAGTTACTAATTACTAAGTACAAATTACTAGAAAAGGCTTTTTTAAATTAGTAACTAGTACTTAGTAATTTATAATTACCTCATCCCTAATCTTACACCCACGCTTGCGATGCCGTTATTAATGCCATTTCCTTTTATGAGGGAGCCCACCGGTAGATAGGCTTTTAAACCTAATCCCATAGACATACCATCTTTTAAAATATAATCCCATGAAAATTGTACACTCGGATAAAAGAATTCTGCACTTTGCCAAAACCATTCATTCATTTTATCTATATTTACTTGTTCAGAAGAGGGTACATTATTTGCTAAAAAAGCAAATCTAAATAAAAATGATGGACTGGCGCCTAACTTAAAAATAGAGTTTTTTGTTCTTATATCATATGTGACCGGTATATCTAGCATGATTGATGGAATATAGGCACTTCTATGCTCAATGGGGGAAGGCAACACTTGCTCGTCTTCCCATACATAATAGTTTGCAAAAAATTGTGCATGAGGATTAAGCGATATTTGGTTTGTTAGTTTTATTTGAGAGCCTGCGCCCACAAAGAATTGAATAGGAGAGGGTGCACTTTTAGGATGTGTGTTTAAGATTCCCAAAGATCCAAACGTGATAAGAAGCTCCGCTCTTTTTTCTTCATTCTCTTGAGAGAAGGCTAATGGCGGAAATAGACATATTAAACACATTGAAACTACAAGGTATTTTACGATAAAAGATTGTTGCATATAATTCTCCCTATAATGAATCTTGATATAATACTTGTTCCATGTCGATAGCTAAAAAACCACTAGCGCCGGTATTAAAAAAAGATGTTTCTTCCCATGAAACAATTAGTGTAGATCCTGCTAAAGCCATAGGGCCATAGATATATCCAGGTCCCAGATCAGGAAGTTTAAATGCTCTTGTTTTTCCATTGTCGAGTACACTTTTAGAGGGAAGCCCTCCCGCAAAGCAAATTGTGCCGTCCTCAAAAATTGCTAATGAACAATGTTCAAGTCCCAGTGCATAACCTTGTATTGGATTAGAATTGTGAGAGCTGTGTTCAAATTGTGCTATGGCAGGGGTATTCTCTTTATAATAATGAAGGTAATATGAAACATGATTGGGAACAGGTTCTAAAAGCTCTTGCATTTTTTTTGGTAATGCTGTTGTAGGTTGTGGTCTTGTTATTTCCCTATACTGCGTAACTGATTGTATACTTGCAGAGAGTTGGTGTGATGTATGTGTAATTTCCTTATCGGTATTAAAACTGAGCGAATAAAAATCTGTTTTACCTATTTGGTTCGATTTAAATAGTACATTCCAAGTATCATTTACATATTGTACTTCTCTTATATCTATCGTAGAAAAGTCTGGTATAGCTTCATTTTGATTGCTTTGTATAAGTGCATTTGAAAGGGAGGTCTTTGATAAAAGAGGGGTGTATTCATATGTTTCAGGATTAAACTCAACCAAAAAAGGGTCATCGTTATGCATATTATACGTATTAGAAGTATCTACTTCAAAAATGGTGTTTGTAAAAAAGTTCACGATAGGGTGCTTTCCAAAATGAAAAATATCAGCAACACTTGCTTTTGAAAAGAGTTCTATATTTTTTATTAATTTTGTTTCACTTGCAATACCATTTTTTTGAAATCCAAAAGTTTCAGGTGCCTGCAACAGACCGAGCTTATTTACAGTAAAATATGCCTTTCCATCAATAACAGCGCTTGAGGTAATTCTAATTGCCTGTGTCCAAGGAACACTATCTGTTTTGGGGGCATTTCGAGGAATATCTGTTTCTTTAAAACCATCTGAGGTAAAATAGAACCATCTATGTGTAGATGTAAGAGAAGAATCACTGTTTTGTAGTAGTTCAGAGTACATGCCCGTTTGTTCGCTAGATTGATCTTTTGAACATGATGTAAAAATTATTCCTATTGTAACCACGCATGCTAGTATGTGGAAATATCTAAAAAAAAGTGTTTTCATTAACTCTAGTTTACCGCGCTTGGGGAGTAATTGCAAGTAGTAATTTTACAATTTTTCTTTTATACTGTATACATTAAATGTTTTATCTACAATGTTTTCAATAATAATGTCTTGATTTAACATCCAAGGATTTTCATATTTTTGTATATAGTTGATAAATCTTTGCCAGTTAAAATGAGAAAGATATTCTTGGGCTAATTGCTTATTTTCGTTTGTTTGTAACATAATTCTATATAGTATCCATGCGGCAAAACCTCCATATATATCTATTTCTGTTGATATGGGATAAATACATCCTTTGGGTTTTGAATCAATTGGCGAAGTATAGAGAAGTACGGGGGTAAGGAAATTTTGGTTTAATGATATTGAAATATTATTATCACTTTGATTTGAAATTAGTAGTTTTTGTACGGAATAGTTTTCATCAATGTAGACAAATTCCAGAGGGATATTCTTTTCTTTGGTATATATAAAATTTACCTGTTGAACATTTTTGAAAAAAAATGGTTCATGATTGCAAGAAATTGTATTTGTCAGTAAAAGTATCAGTAAAAATAACTTTTTCATGATGTTCCTCTTACTTATATTATTGTATTTTTTTTCTAAAAAAACAGACTTATTCAAAAAAAAGTTAGTTTTTTTTTCTTAGAATATAGAAAACTTGCTATTCCTACTCCTGTAATTATCACATATCCAATTATGCTGTTCGAAGTTGGAATCTCTGAATAAAATATATATCCAAATATTGCTGCGAACAATACTTGTGAGTAATCGTATACGGAAATCTTTTTTGCAGGGGCAAACATGTATGCATTTGTTACAGAAAATTGAGCAATAGTTGCACAAATCCCTGCTAAAATTAAATATAAAAATTGAAGGGAATCCATTGGTTGAAAATTAATAATAAAGGATGGTAGTACAACCAGTGTAGAGAATGCTGCAAAAAAGAAAATAATACTTATTGAGTCTTGACCTCTTTCACCAAGCTTTCGTATGATAGTATATGCTGTTCCGGCTGCAAGCGCTCCTAAAGCAGATATAAGTGCCGGTATACTTATTGAAACAGCGTTAAAATCAGGGTTAACAATAAATATACTTCCTATAAATGCAAGTATTACAGTTACTACTCTAAAGAGGTTTACTTTTTCACGTAAAATAAAAAAGGACATAATAATTGCAAAAAAGGGAGCTAATTTTGCAAGTATTGAAGCATCGGATAAAATGAGCCTATCTACCGCATAGAAATTGCATAATACTCCTAAAGTTCCGCACGTGCTTCTAAGTATAAGCCAAAAGATATTTTTTTTGTGAATTATTACTTTAGTTTGCGTTCTAAGTAGTAAAGCTGAACTGAGTAAAAATGGTATAATATTTCTAAAAAAAGCTTTTTGTAAAAAAGGTAAATCTCCTGCAAGTTTTACAAATGTATTCATTGCGGCAAAACTAAATGCTGCACAAACAATGAGAAAAATACCTTTGGATGTGTTTGAGATTTTCATAACGACCTTTTATATGTTTAGTTGAGTATATCAAATAAACATATAAAAGGCAAACAATGGTTTATTTTTTAGATAAGGTTTCTTTTAATGCTACACCTAAGCCTGCAAGATTTTGAATGTCTGATGGTATAATAATTTTTGTTGCTTGTCCATCTGCCATTTTTTGTAAGGCTTCGAGGCTTTTAATTTTTACAACGGCATCATCAACAGCGGCACTTTTTATCATAGCTAAACCTTCTGCAGTTGCTTTTTGTACTTCTAAAATTGCTTGAGCTTCACCTTCTGCTTTTTGAATAGCTGCTTCTTTTTGTGCTTCTGCTTCCAAAATTAAAGATGCTTTATTTCCTTCAGCAACCAAAATAGCGGACTGTTTTTGACCTTCCGCAATAAGAATAGATTCTCTTCTTTCTCGTTCTGCACGCATTTGTTTTTCCATGGCCACTTGAATAGATTCAGGTGGCACAATGTTTTTAACTTCTACTCGGTTCACTTTTATTCCCCAAGGGTCGGTTGCTTCATCAAGGATACTTCTCATGCGTGTGTTAATAATGTCACGACTTGTGAGTGTTGCGTCAAGTTCTAGCTCACCGATAATGTTGCGAAGTGTTGTAGCAGATAAGTTTTCAATGGCTGAAAGTGGATTTTCTACGCCATAGGTAAATAACTTTGGGTCAGTAATTTGAAAATATACAACGGTATCAATCATCATGGTAACATTGTCTTTTGTAATTACCGGTTGTGGGTTAAAGTCCATAACTCTCTCTTTTAATGATACGTTATTTGAAACCCTATCAATAAATGGTAGCTTTACATGAAGTCCAACACCCCATGTGGTTAAATAGGCTCCAAGCCTTTCAATAATAAAAGCTCTTGATTGTGGAACGATTCTAATATTGACAACAATAAGTGCCAACACAATAATAACTACTGCGATTACATAATAAATCATTGCAATTTTTCTCCTATGATTGTTTTTTTTCGACTATAGCTGTTACACCTTCAACTCTGAGTATAACACATTCAGTTTCTTTTTTAATTGTTTCATTGTTTTCTGCTTTTGCACTCCAAAAGTTACCGTTCACTTTAATTTCACCTTTTTCAAAGGGCGTAATGGCTTTAGTAACAATAACAGCCATTCCTGCAAGTGAGTCTACATTTGTTTTTTGTTTTTTTCCTTCAAGTTTTTTTAGTACAAGGGGGCGTGTGAGTAGTAACAATACGATTGAAATTGCTAAAAAAATGATTACTTGGTAGGGAAAAGGTATTGGTAAAAATGACAAAAATACCAAAATAAACGACCCAATTGCAAACCATATCGTTATAACAGAAAAAGTCAGTGCTTCAATAATAATAAAGATTATGGCCAGAGCTAGCCATATCCATGCAAGATTGAATGGTAGTATGAATTCCAATGTATACCTCCTAATGTTCTATATATAACTATAACATAGAATAGGTATGTTGTGTAAAAATAAGTATGTTTTTTTTAAGTGTTTTTTACTTTCCTAAACTTGAAATGGCGTTTACGGGGCAGTGTATAAAGCAATCTCCGCAAACATCACATCTTGTTCGGTCAATTTCAAAAGCCACTTCTGCTCTTTTTGCCGCTTTAAATGAACAAACTTTTTCACATTTACCACATGAAATACATTTTTCTTTGTTAATTTCTAAGCCAAGTATGGGTTCTTTCATTCCTCCGTATGCAAAAGTGATACGTTCTAACTTGTGGTCTCGATCTTTCATTTCAAAGTCGTAATCAAAAATATCGCCCTTTGCTTTTGTTATGCAAAAAACAACCATTGCAGGGTATTTCTTTTGGTCGTTTATACAAAACTCAAAGAGGGGATTGTTCTTTGCAATAATATATTCGATAGAAACTTCTTTTACTTCACCTGAAAGTCGAATAGCATATCCTGGCTTAAACTCGTATTCGCCATTGTTGCCGTGCTCTATTTGCGTGTTAGCACAAAGTCCACATACCGAAACTTTTCCCGTTTCTTTTAATTGCTTATAAAAGGGCTTTGTGTGCATGGTCATAAAATAGATACCATCATCATCCCATGCCCTAAAGTGCGCCATTCTTGTTTGTGGAAAATCACCGTCAATCGTTGCGAAAGTTACGGTGCCAATTTTTTCAAAGTGTTCAAAAATTTCTTTAATTGTCATAATGTTGCTCCTGTCACCCTGAGTGAAGTCGAAGGGTCTATTGACTTTTTTGTCTTACAGGTATAGTATCATATCAGGATATATATGTAAATATGTACTTATTTGTGTGATAGTTACCTTAAAGTAACTAGAAGTGTGGTGATTATGATTAAAAAAGATATTTCTCCTTGCCCAGTAGAAACAACCATTATGCTTATTGGAGATAAATGGAAGGTTCTCATTTTGCGAGAGCTTATGAATGGCACACAGCGCTTTGGCGAACTTAAAAAAAATATCAGTATTGTGAATGTTGTTTCACAAAAAGTGCTTACAACGCAACTTCGTTCAATGGAAGAAGATGGTCTTGTTGAGCGAAAAGTGTATGCACAAATTCCTCCAAAGGTTGAATACACGCTCACTGAAACAGGTTATAGTTTGAGACCTGTTTTAGAAGCCTTGGCAGAGTGGGGTAAAGGATATAAAGGTAATTAGTAATTACGAGTTACGAGTTACTAATGTATGGGTAAAGCGAGGAAGCTGGGGAGTAATCTGTGTAATCTGGGCTCGACACACAGGTCGAGCCCTACGTATGTCGTAAGGTGGCAACCTATGTGTTGACACCAATTCCGTGATAAATGTAAATAATCCGTAAAAAACCGTAATGTTTGCGAAAAATGCAAACTATTTTCTAAAAGTACTTGATTAAAGTTTTGCAAACT
>CAYJJW010000102.1:0-7728 GCA_964370555.1 uncultured Treponemataceae bacterium
CTCCATCCATTGCACGGTTGTATGGTCTTTCTCTAAATTTTGGAAGCTTGTTTTCACCAAGGAATTTATTTCCTTTTAGTTCTAACGTTGAAACTGATATTTTCATTTTTTCTCCAGTTTATTTTATCCGCAGATTTATGGGATTACGCAGATTTCTATTTTTTTGCAAATGTTATTCCTTTGTCTAAACCATAAAAACAAGACAGTTATTGTGGCTTGATAGTTTATATTATTTGTAAAAAACTTATAGGATTAATAAATAAAAATCCCATAAATCTGCGTAATCTGCGGATTTTATCCTTCTTAGTTTTTACCCTTTAATTGCTCCGCCGGTTACACCTGCAATAATTTTCTCTGACAAGAAAATGTACAAGAAGAATGTAGGCAAAAATACAATAATAACCGCTGCGAACATTCCTGACCAGTTTCCTGTGTACTGCATTGATTGAAGCATTGCATAAAGTCCAACTGATACAGGGCGTAGTTCGTTACTATTTGCGAATATGAGTGAAAGGAAGTACTCATTCCAAACAGTAATAAAATTAAAGATTGATACGGTGATAATTCCAGGTTGTGCTATAGGGAGCATTATTTTCCAGAATGTTTTTGCTGGAGGGCAGCCATCTATAGCTGCAGCTTCTTCAAAGGTTCTTGAAATATTTGCAAAGAATGCAAGTAAGAATATTGTTGTATACGGAACATTGATACCAACATAGAGGAATATCAGTGTTACCTTTGCTGGAAAGGTTGAGTTAAGTACACCACTCATCGCAATAAGAGAGAAAAGAGGCAGCACAACCATTATTATTGGAATTGACATTGCAGACACAAAACTTGTTTGAATTATTTTATTTCCTAAGAATGTGTAGCGTGCCAAAACGTATGATGCTGGGGCACAAATTACAATAAGCAAAAACACCGAAATAAGTGAATAAACGAGTGAGTTTGTAAAAAACGTTTCTACACCACTTTGGCTCCATGCCATTGCATAGTTTTCGAAGTGTAGACCACTAGGGAACTTAAACACTTGACCTGAAAAAATTTCTTGTGTTGTTGAAAGGCTTGCGGCTAAAATCCAACCAAGTAGCAAAAAGGTAAATGCAACCCATGCTATAACTATTACATAACCTGGTAGTAAGGGTAATTCTTTTTTCCAATTTATTTTTTGCATTTTAAACCTCCAAATCGTCTTTTTTTACAAGTTTGTTCACCATTGTAAAAACAACTACTACACATAAACAAAGCACTATACCAATTGCTGCCCCGTAACCGGTGTTACGCTCTGTTACTGCATTACCAGAACCGAATATTTGTCCGTACATATATTGTACGGGAACAAGTGTTGATTCTCCAGCCGTAACGGACGAAAAGAGCTGTGACCACACAAAGAATGCGCAAGTACTTACAGTCCAAAGTGTTATGTTTGTTTTAAACACTGCTTTTAAAAGCGGAATTGTAATATAGAAAAATTGCTTTACTTTGTTTGCACCATCAATTGTAGCAGCTTCATAATAGTCTGCACCGATGCGTTCAATTCCACTAATCCAAATAAGCATATGATAACCAACCATACCAAAGCAGTAGGCTAGCAACAATGCCATAAATTTATTATCAACGCTCAACCAAGGTGTTTGAGCAATCTCTTCCAAACCTAAAAAATTAAAAAATCCGGTTAATAAACCGTATCTATTGTTGTATACATATTGAAGCCACATTGTAGCAAGCGCTACAGCACTAACAATATTGGGCATGTAAATAACTGCCCTAAAAAACTTCTTAAAGCGAATTCCGCTTGTTAAGATTGCCCCGAACAATAACGAAATTGACATAACTATGAGTCCACCAATAAACCATATCTTAAAAATGTTTACCATTGATGTTATAAACAAGGGTGTGTTTAATAGTGTTGTATAATTTCCAAAACCCACAAAAGCCCATTCTGATACAGGAGTTGTAGGGGTGTCCATCTTAAAAAAGCTCATAACAATTGTTCTAAGTATTGGGTACAAAAATATAAGAACAAACATTGTTACGGCGGGTAATAAAAACCCTATTATCATTGCCTTGTTTTTTTTCATAAAACCTCATCCTTTTTTTGAAAAAAGTGGAAGCTAAAAGCTTCCACTTTATAATTACATGTTATCTACTAGTATGCAGCTAAAAGTGTATTAATAAAATCGTCTGCACTAATTTGTCCACTCATCAATCTGATTGTGTTATCTTTGATTGTAGGTGTTACATCTGGGTTTGATTCTAAACCTGCTGCCCAGTTTGTACCTGCAGTTGTTGCGTTAAATGCTTCTCTGAGTTCAGCTAATTGAACAGGCCATTCTGTGTTTTGTGAATCAGCAGGAATAGTTAATGCTGATTGACTCATTTTAAGATCATTTTCACCTGTAGAAATAGCGATAGCTAAAGCAAGAGCTTCATTTGGAACTTTTGAATCTTTATTGATTGCAAATGCTTGGCAACCGAGGTAGTTAGTTGTAATAGGTTCTACACCACCTGGAACTGTTGGGTATGCGAAGTAACCCCAGTTAAAGTCAGGGCCTACAACACCTTTAATTTCGTTAGGAAGCCATGCACCGTTTGCACACATTGCAGCTTCGCCTAAACCAAATTCTGTGTTTTGTCCTTGTGGAAATACGTTTGTTGCAACATAATCTGAAAAATATCCTTTAGAAGCAAAGTCTTCAAATTCTTCGATAGCGGCTACAACTTGTGGGTCGTCCCAAGATACGCCTTCACCATTTACTAAATCAATAATAGCTTCTTCACCAATATAGCGAGAAAGGTGCCATCCAAGGTTAGCTGTTGCATATGCATCATCCATAGTTATAGGAGTAATTCCTGCTGCGACTAATTTTGCACATACTTCTTCAAATTCTGCCCAAGTTTTAGGAGTTGAAGTAATTCCTGCTTGTTCGAATAAATCTTTGTTATACCACCAGCCCCATGTAGTTGCTTGGTACGGAATTACGTGTAAGTTACCTGTTGAGTGAAGATTACGTCCTGCTGCAACCAAACCTGCATTTGCATGGTCTACGATATAATCTGCAGCTACATCTTCAAGATCTAAAAGATATTTTCCCCAGTTAATTGATACACGGTCGATAGCTTCATCAAAAAGGTCAATTTCTTGTCCTGCTTCAAGTGCTGGCTCTAAACCTTCACGAATACCATTTCGTCCTTTAAACTCAATTTGAACGTTTACGCCAGTTTCTTTTTCATAGGCTTCAACAGCTTCTTTGATAACCATAGCTTGTGGTTCACTTTCTGACCACATTGACCAATAGACAACTTTTGGGCCAGTTTCGCCACCACCACCAGCAAAAACTAGTGATCCCATCAAGAGTACAATTCCAATAATCGCAATTGACTTTTTCATAAATCCTCCGTAGTGTAAGATTTTACACTGAAAAATTTGTTTTACCACCTATACAGGCAGCATCCTCTATGTTATACAAGTGTTTTCATAAACGCTTGCACTACATCCCATTGCTCGTCCATAGACTGCATTAACTTTATTTGTGTTCTTGCTCTATCTAAGTTTTGACCCTCTCTTTTTATTTGATAGTACACATCGCCATTAATATAGTCTGTTAAAATTCTAAGACCCATAATTTGAGCAAAATTTCTTCCAGATTCAGGAATTAATGATTTTTCGTAATCTGTTAATACACTTCCTGCAACTTCAACATAACCTTTTATAAGAGCTTTAAAAAGGTCAAAGTTAAACGTTACCTTTGACAAGTCAGCTTCATCTTCTTCTGCGGTGTTTGTTGCAGTTCGGATGAGATCCCCTGTGTCATAAAGGTGTGTTCCAGGCATAACGGTATCGAGGTCTATCATACAGATTGCCTCACCAGTTACATCATCAAATAAAATATTATTCAGTTTTGTGTCACTATGGGTAATAACTTCTTTTAACTTTCCACTTTTTAGCCCGTCGATAAGTATCATTCCACGCTCTCGGTTTTCTAGGAAAAAATTAATTTCGGCTTTCACACTTGCAGCGCGTCCTACTGCATCATTTTTCAAAGCTTCATCAAATTGCTCGTACCGCCATTCCATGTCATGAAAGCGTGGAATAGCTTCAAAAAGACGTGGCCCAGAATAATCTGCAAGCTGCTCTTGAAAAAGTCCTACGGCACGACCAACTTTGTAGGCAAGGTCGGTATTTTCCATTACTTCAAGTGTTCGAGAGTTTTCAACAAAAAGATAGGTACGCCAATATTCGCCTTCTTCGTCTATGTGATAGAGTTTTCCGTCCTTAGCCGGCACTACTTGAAGCACGCGCCTCGATATATCTTTAGCACCAGATTCAGTTAATTTATTTACAATATGTGAAGTTGCGTTATTGATATTTTCCATAACTTCATCGGGGTGTTTAAATACATTTTTATTAATTTTTTGGTGGGTGTAGCGTACCCGAGTTCCGCCCTGGTTTCGTGTAGCCAGATATGTTGAATTTATGAATCCTTTTCCAAAGCCTTTATAGCTTTCAAGATCTCCATACGTGCAAAAAGAATTTAAGATATGCTCAATTTTTTTCAAGTCCATAATACATCCTCAATCTTTAAATAATTATACCACAGATTTTGGATAACGCAAGAGAAAAAAGAGAGAATTTTCTAAAATTTCGTGAGGACACCTAAATATTTTTGGTAATTAATCAACATATCTAATTTCAAAATAATCTAAATGCTTCTTAAATTCATCTTGCGCAGTTAAACAAGTATCCATTAAAAAGCCTTTTTCTTCATTCCATTTTGAAAGCCCTCGGTAATAAAACATTTTTAGCTCTTCAGTAATGATAAAAGGCGTAATATTATTTCTTAGGCATTCTTTAAACATAATTAATCGCCCTACTCGCCCGTTACCGTCTTGAAAAGGATGGATTCGCTCAAAGTCATGATGGAAAGAGATTATTTCTTCTAAAGATTTAGTTTTATTTGCATTGTACTGTACTAAGAGTTTTTTCATATCACTAGAAACCTTTTTGGGAAGCGTTGTTTCTGTTCCTGCAACCTCATTGGCTATTTTTTTATAATCACCCACCTTAAACCAATCTTTTCTGGAATCGCTTGTACCATTTTTTAGCACCAAATGCAATTTCTTAATAAAGGATTCAGTTAAAATATAGTTTACATTTTCTATAATCATATCGATACAGCGAAAGTGATTTGCCGTTTCTACTATATCGTCAACTTTTAAGGGGGTACTGTCTATGCCAATAGTGTTTGTATCGTAAATATAGCGAGTTTGCTCTTGCGAGAGCTGACTTCCTTCAATTCTGTTTGAATTATAGGTAAGCTCAATTTGTATTTTATGATAGATTCCACCCTTACGACGAGCATCTTTTTCATCCTTTAAATAATCTAAGAGTGTAACAGGTGTATCATCGCTTTTGTTAATACGCTCGGGCTTTGTAGCATTTAAAGGAATGTTCCACGTTTTCCCCGTTAAAAAAGCCCCCTTTACGCGCCCCTGAGAGCAATAATAGCGCACTGTTCTCTCTGAGATTTCCCATATTTGGGCCATTTCATTTGAAGACTTGTAAGCAAAGGTTTTCTTTGGCATAGGTATATTGTAGTGGAATATCGGCAAAAAGTCAAATAAAAATTGAGGTTTTTTTTATTTTTATCCGATAAAAAAATAAAAAAATTATTAATTATAAATTGTACATTATTAATTAATATGCTATACTCTCCCCATGTCAGGAAATACATACGGAAAACTATTTAAAGTTACTACATTTGGTGAAACTCATGGCTCTGCGCTTGGTTGCGTTATTGACGGTTGCCCCGCAGGAATACCCATTATAGAAGATTATATACAACAAGAACTCAATAGAAGACGTCCTGGAAATCACGGTGATAAAAAAAATGCTGCCGTTACGCCAAGAAAAGAAGCAGACGAAGTAGAAATACTAAGTGGAACTTTCGAAGGCCTTTCTACAGGAACCCCGATTAGCTTACTCATTAGAAATGAAAACCAAAACTCAAAAGATTATTCACATTTAGAACATGTTTTTAGACCCGGACACGCAGATTACACCTTTTATAAAAAGTATGGTATACGCGATTACAGAGGTGGCGGGCGCTCATCAGGAAGAGAAACAGCTGCTCGTGTTGCCGCAGGTGCTGTTGCAAAACTTGCACTAAGCACAATATGCGAAAATCCAATAGAAATTATTGCATATACAAAAGAAGCATGCGGGATAAAAGCGAGTGAAGTAAAAACTCTTACAAGCGGCATGATTGAAAGCAATGCTATGCGCACAACCGATACAGAAATATCAGATAAAATGCTAAAAAAAATTGAAGAACTTCAACAGCAAGGCGATAGTACAGGCGCTATTATTGAATGCATTATTAAAAATGTTCCAGCTGGGCTTGGCGAAACAGTATTTGATAAAATAGATGCAGAACTTGCAAAAGCAATGCTTTCTATTGGTGCTGTAAAAGGCATAGAGTTTGGAAAAGGCTTTGAAAGCGCAAAAATGACTGGCTCTGAATGGAACGATGCAATGGAAGTTAATGAGGAAGGAAATCCTACTTTTTTAACAAACAATGCAGGTGGCATTCTCGGCGGAATGTCTAATGGGAACGATATTATTTTTAGAATTGCCGTAAAACCTGTTCCAAGTATTAGTAAAGAACAAAAAACAATAAAAAAATGTGAAAATGGAACATACGAAAATACAACTATAGAAGTAAAAGGAAGGCACGATGTATGCTTAGCGCCAAGAATTGTACCCGTAGTTGAAGCAATGGCAGCCCTTGTTCTAGCAGACTTATTATTACGTAATCGCGCATCAAAATAAATACCATAATTTCGATTTGGAGGCTACTCTCATTTCGAATTGTACCTACCGTCATTTCGACCGTAGTCGAGAAATCACCTTCGAATACACTCAATACGTGACAAGAAATAGTGTCATACTGAGTATAGTCGGAACATCTTAGTATACAATTTTTTTTAAGGAACACTTATGCAAAAAAAATCACAATTATCAAACCTTCAAATAACAAAACTCATTAATCTACTATTTTGGATTATCACAATAGCAAGTTTTTACGGCTATGTACATTTTTTAAAAACGGCAGAAGCAGCCCCTCTTTCAACACTTGATAACGTGCGCTTTGAAACCATTGCCGATAATACCTACGACAGAACGGCTCCTCATCCATTGCAGTGGGATGCGAGCATACTACCTGTAGATAATCCACATATTTTAGCAAAGTCTGTAATAATCACTGACTTAAACACCGGGAGTATTTTATACGAAAAAAATGCCGATGAAGTTATCCCACCTGCCTCTATGACAAAGGTTGCCGCAATGTATGTGGTTTTTGAAGAAATAGAGTCTGGTCGAATTAGCTTAAATGACATCGTTCCTCTACCACCCGAAGCATGGGCCATAAACGCACCTCCTCAGTCTTCTTTGATGTTTTTAGGGGAAGGACACATTGTTACTTTACAAGAAGTACTCTTAGGATTAAATATTTCTTCAGGAAATGATGCAGCGGTTGCCGTTGCAAACTATGTATCAGGGTCTATGGAAAACTTTATTGCAAGAATGAATGAAGTAGTTATTGAGGCAGGCTTAGAAAAAACACATTTTGTTGATTCTTCTGGCTATTCTAACAAGAATACTACAACTGCTAGAGAGTTTGCAAAATTTGCACGCCTGTATGTCGAAAAATATCCTGAAGCTTTAGC
>CAYJJW010000103.1:0-7699 GCA_964370555.1 uncultured Treponemataceae bacterium
CTGAAAGAATTGCTTGAATGTTATCAGAAATTGCTTGGTTGTAAGCAGCTTCTTTGCGTCCTGCACTTTCTGCTAGGCGTCCACCGTCAAGGATTGGTTCCCATGATGAAGACCAGTAATCATTTGCAACAACTGGCATTGCAAGAAGTTCTGATTTTGAAGGAAGCATACCATTTGTGTCAAAGTATGAAAGAGCTACATCTTCACTGATTAAGTGTTCAATAAAGTCAGATGCCATTTCTTTATTGTTGCTTCTTTCAATAACTGCAAGTACGTGACCCCAGCTTACTGCTTTTGGTGAGTCACCTGCTTTTACAACAGGACGTGCCATTGGTTTTGCATATGCTTCAATATCACCAAATGCTTCATTTGTGATTGCACCTTTTGCTAATAGAGCATCATCGTAGAATGCAATTCTTCCTTCTTTGTAAAGAGTACGTGCATCTCCGCGGCCCATTGCTTCTTGGATATATCCTGCATCGTACATTGATTTAAACCATTCAAGTGCTTCAATAGTGTTTGCATTAGTCATGTTAGGTTTGCCGTTTGAAAATACGCTTCCGCCAAATGTCCAAATCCATGCCATAAAGTCGGGAGCAACGGTGCCTGCATCTTTTGTCATTGCTGCATAAGGAATAATATCATTACCTTTGTCTGCATCAGTATTTTGTGGGTGATTGTTAAGAACCATTTCACATGCTTTTTCAAAGTCTGCAATGGTAACAATGTCAAAGTTTACACCAGATTCTTTTAAGATTTTTGGATTAGAAATCATACCAACTGGGGCAATTGTCCAAGGCACAGCATATTGTGTTCCGTCAAATTGTCCAACAGAAACTGAACCTGCAGGGAATTGATTAAAGAATGAATCGTCAAATAATTCGCCTAAGTCTGCTAATACGCCTGCTTCTGCTAATACAGGTAGCATACGAATGTCTAATTGAACAACATCATATTGTTCTGAACCTTGTGCTCGTAAAAGAGCTTGTGTTGTTGTGTCACCCCATGGCCAGTTAATTTGTGTTACTTGGCCTTCTGCACCTGCATCTTCGTTCCATGTTGAAATCATCATTTCAAATGCAGCTTTAGAGCCTTCTTCTGCACCTGACCAGTTTGACCATACAATTCCATTTGCTTCCGGTTTTCCACCTGCAAATACCATTGCCATTGAAACGATTGCAATTACTGCGATTGTTACCAATTTTTTCATTTCTTCTCCTTTGAGAACGTTCGATTTTATTATTCGTTCTCTTTTTGCTACCAAATTTTTATTTCAAAAACCTCGGCGTGATTTTCGCCATAGGTTTCTTTGAAATCGATAATAATTTTTTCGGATTGTACCGAATCAAAGTTTACTTTTACTACACGTTGGTAGTTATTGTCTATGCTTGCTAATAGTTTTTTTTCTCCGCTTATAATTGCAAAGATATCAAAACTTTTTATTAATTGTGGGCATATGCCGTTTCTAAACTCAATTAAGTGGTGAGGAGATACAATTTCTACCCTTGAACTTAAAAGGTCTGTTGAAAGGTTTGGGTTAAATGTACATTCAACGCTTTTTACGGTTTTTTTATCATCAAAAGAAAATTCTACACTTGCCGGAAGACTTTGAGATGCCCACATATTGCTTTGTGTATAAGGGCGATTGTATCCATTTACTACTTTTTGCACACCGTACTCTTTTTCAAAAGATGCACCTTGTAAAAGAGGGTAGAGCATTTTTACATCACCTTTTTGACCAAGTACTATTCCCGTTACACCGTTTGTTGACGTTTTTATTGAAACCTTTTCATTTTTTTCAAAAACAATGGTTGCATAGCCATGTACATCTTCTTTTACTAAGGTGCTTAATGCAATTGAAGTATCACCTTTTTGTACGTGTATGCTTTGCTTATTTACACAGTTGTTAAAAATAATTCTGTGTGGTACATCTGTTTCATACACTGTAACTATTACAGATGTTTCTTCTTTTGAAGATATTGTAATGGTTGCATCTTTTGCAATATTTGCACTTAGTGCTATGTAGGTATCTTTTGAAAACGGTAGCAGCTCACCTTCTTCATTAAAGGCATGTAGAAGGGTATTTGTGGCACTAATTGTTGCTTCTTTTGCAAGGTTTGTTTCTTCATCTTTTGCCTTAGAAAGTAAAAACATATCATTGTTACGTAAAATTTGTTGTGTTTCTTTTATTGTTTCGGTGGTAATATCGTTGTTTGTTCTATTTACAGTAGTTAGAACGCTCGCCAATGTTCCCGCTGCTTGTCCTGAAAGTGCGCAAGTGTTCATAACTCTCGAACTAGCAAAAGCAAAATGGCTTGTTCCAATATTTCTTCCAGCAAATAGAAGATTTTTTACTTTTTTATTGTAAAGGCTCGAAAGTGGCATTTCATAGAGATTTACTGGTACTTGTTCACAAAAGGCTTGTTTACTGTAAATACCCTCGGATGGGTGAAAATCCATATACCAACCGCCATAAAATCCTACATCGTCATATTGCTTTTTGTTTAGAACATCATTTGCATTAACTACATATTCTGTAATAAATCTTCTCGATTCTCTTTTTCCCGGTAAACTTCCAACCCATTCCAAAACAAGGTTATCGGCATTATATTTACCACTATTTTTTATATAATTAAAAATACCCATAGTGAGTTTTTTATTTTCCATAGTAATTTCTTGATAATCATCAATAGTATTTTTTTGTCCGCCAAACTCTGCCCACCATAAATCACAGCCGTTAGTTGTTTCACTTACAACACGACCTCCATTGTTTAAGAGGTTTTCAATGTATTCTAAGGGATATGCATATTTTGGAGCTATAAATGGCACTTTTTTGCTGTCGTTTTTTGTAAAAAAGAGTAAGGTGTTTCCTTGTGTTTCTTGTACAAAATTGTTCGGGGCTTTTTCTTCATTATACATGTTTTTGTTTTCTTTTCCCATTGTATAAGGAATGCTACTTTGAAAACCTAAAAAGCCATCTCCGGTTGCATCTATGTATATGTTTCCTGAAAACGAAAATGTATTTTCTGATGTAATTTCTCGTGCAATGATTGCTTTTATAGAATTATTTTCTGTTTTTGTCTCAAGTATAAGACAGTTTAAAAACAGTGTTATATTTTTTTCAGAAAGCACGGTATCTAAAAGAACTTCATCCCAAAGTACAGGATTTCCGTGTGGGTTTAAATATTCGTTATAAAGTTTTAATTCTCCAAGGATTCCCATTTCTTCACCAAAGAGATTGCCTGCCCCTGCAGCACCTCTTGTCCAAACACGAATTTCACTCGAAGAGTTTCCTCCAAGTGTTGGGCGGTTTGTGATGAGGGTAACTTTTGAACCGTTTCTTGCTGCTGCAATTGCTGCGCATATTCCTGAAAGACCACCGCCTGCAACTACAATTTCTGTTTCAATATATTTCATGCTAATCCTTGCTTTGTTGTTTAAAATGTTTTCACAGTATACGGCTGATTGTTGTAGAACACAATGAAAAATTTTGCACACTTATTGGAATATCTTGCTCTTTTTTAAAATATCTGTATCTATTTTTTTACTACTATGATATACTTTTTTTAGAACGTGCAAAAGGGTCATAAAGAATGCAATACGAAAAAATAGTACAGTATTTTAAATATCTTGAGTCAACATATAATATCTATATTTGTGTGAAGGATTTTTCAGGCTTTATACCCGTAAATAAAGAATTGCACACAGCGTTTGCGCCGTTTATGGCACACAATCATAGTTTTTGCACTTATATCAAAAAGGATACTTCGTGTTATTTGCAGTGTTTGTCAATGATTCCTAAAATAATGAAGAAGTGTTTAGATTATAAAGAAGCTTTTTATGGAACGTGTCATGCAGGTATTTCTGAATACGTTCTTCCAATTGTTAAAGATGATAATGTGTTGGGAGCTTTTACAATCGGGTGTTATGTAAACTTTGATACTGACTTAAAAAAACGTATATTTGAGTTGAAATCTAAGTTTCCAGATTTAGACATTTCTACAATGACAGAGCATATGCACGATGTGCCAACTCCTAAAAAATGCGATATAGATTCTGTGTTATTAACCCTTGAGCTCATTGCAAGTTTTTTGGCAAGTTCTAATTCTGTAGATATTGTTGTTGATACGGCAGCAATTGGTAAAAAATTTCAATCTAAAAAAACGGATATTCTTTTTGAAACAATTATTCAATACATAAAAGATCACATATCAGAACAAATAAAACTTGAAGATGTTGCACATTTTTGTAACTACTCAACATCATATATTTCCAGAAATTTTAATAAGGTTGTAGGCATGAGCTTTAATACCTATGTAAATAAAATGAGAATTGAAATTTCAAAAAATTATCTTTCAATGACTGATAAAACAATTGTTGATATTGCAACTACAGTAGGCTTTGATGATTCTTCTTATTATTGCAAGGTTTTTCAGCAACTGTTATCTATGACTCCAACAGAGTTTAGAAAAAAATTCTATAAAGATTCACTATAAATAAAAGGGATGATGCATGAAAAAATATGAGAGTATAGTAAAAGTAATTACACTTATAAAAACTACGTATATGTTAGATGTTACCATAAAAGATTTTTGTGGTTTTGTTCCTGCTAATGCTCAATTAGATTCAATGTTGCGCCCTTATTTAGCTCACTCAAGCCCCTACTGTTTGTTGGTTAAAAACACACAAAAAGGATATATGAAATGCTTGCTACAAAAAAAGATGCTTTATAAAAAATGTAAAGAGGAGAGAAAGGCGTTTCTTGGGTATTGTCATGCAGGGGTAGGAGAGTTAGTTGTTCCCATAATCAGTGATTCGCAAGTAATTGGTTCTGTAAATATTGCAAATTTATCGCATGATGTTAAAAGAGCTAGTACTTTGTTTCGTCGCACATTTAGGCAATTAGATAACAATGTACAACAACAAGCAAGCATGGTGTATGCTGATTTTATGAAACCATCTCAAATTGATATTTCGTCAATACTGGTATTTCTTGAGTTGCTTGCAGAATGCTTAGGGGCAATTGCAAAAAATCATGGCGATGAAGCTGGTGTAAAGGTGTATAACGGAAACACTACTGATTTTCTTATGGATAAAATTGATGCATACTTGGAAGAAAATTATGCAAAAAAAATTACCATGCCACTTATGGCTAAGGAACTGCAAGTTTCAACAAAACAAATATCCCACACAATCCAAAAAGTACATACCTTGAGTTTTAATAATTACGTAAACCGTATTCGAATTATTGCAAGCGAAAGTCTTTTAACAGGAACAAATCTTTCTATAGAAAACATTGCGCTTTCAGTAGGTTTTTCCGATGTGCATTATTTTAGAAAAATATTTATGGGCATAATAAATATAAGTCCTGAAGACTTTATTCGCTATTATAAAAATGAAGAATTTATACATACCTCATTATAATGTTCCATATTCCATAGCGGTTTCAATAAAGGTTATGTAATTGTCTATTGCTTTTTCACTTATATTGTCATCGTAGGGGCCTGCAGTTGGTGAAATAATAAATCTTCCTGTTTTACCCTCTAAGCATGCTTGCTTAGTAAGCTCACGTACCCTTTCAGTTGTTCCATTTGCAATGTCATCGTATTGAATATTCCCTATTAGAATCATATCGTTCAAAACTTCCCGTGCTTCGGTTATGGTGCAGTCGCCTGTTGGAGGAGCTTCTATTGTGTGTAGTCCGTCACAACCAATATGCTTCATTCCCTGTAAAATACGTTTTAATTGCCCATGGTAATGTACAATGGAGTATTTGTCGTAGCTTCGTATTAAATCTACAATACTTTTAACAAATTTTGCAGAAAGCTCTTCAAACATTGCAGGTGAAACAAGTGGAGGTCCCGCAAACTCTGCTCCTACTATAAAGAAAACTTCTCCAATATTGTGCTCAAGAAAATAAGTGTAATATTCAATAACTCGTTTATTCATTTCGTCAAGAAACTCAAAAAGAATTTCAGGGTCTGTTAAAGTCATCATAGAAAAATTTTCTGCGCTCATTAAGTGATATAGCGGCTTCAATGGATCTCCAATATCCATCATCATAAGCCCTTTATCCCCAAGTTCTGCTTTTTCATTTTTGTATTGGGAAAAGTCTGGCATGGGAAATTTATATGGGACTTTTAATATTTCTAATAGTTGTTCTGCTTCATCAACAAAATAGGTAACCTTTGTTTGCCCACTTGTAGAATCGATAACTTTTTCAAAGACTATATCGTCATATTGTGCCTTTGTAATAATTTTTGAACCTTTACCCTCTGTAATTTCTTCGGTTGTTACGGTAAAATTATCGTTATAACAAAAGCCTTCATTGTAGTTTCTTCTGTCAAAAGTGTCGCAGTATTTTTCTATGTATGGTATGAGTTTTTTATAGTTTTCATTCTTGTATATTTTTGAGTAATATTCAACATCGTGAAAAGGTGCTAATAACCAAATAGGTAATCTGTCTATTTTTTTCCCTTGAAAAAGATTCGTTAGTCGTTCTCTTGATGTCATGTGTATACTCCTAAAATATGATGGTTTACATAGTATAGAGAATTGCAAATGTAAATCAATGGAAAATATTGCATAAATATTGTAAAAAATTGCTCAAAACAATTTTGTATAATTATTCATAAATTTCTTTGTTTCTACATAAAGTTACTTGATTATTACCTTTTCTTTTTGTATACTTAAAAAGTTAATAAATAATTAACAAAAAAAAGAGAAAAGGATACATTTATGAAAAAGAGTTTATTAGTATTATTACTCCTTATCCCTTGCCTAGTTTTTGCAGGTGGATCAAGTGATGATGGAAAATTAAAAATTGGTGTTCTTCAATTAATTGAACACGTAGCGTTAGACCAAGCTTATGAAGGATTTGTAGCTGGTTTAGCTGATGCTGGTTATGTTGATGGAGAAAATATTTCAATCGATTATCAAAATGCTCAAGGTGAGCAAGCAAACTGTGTTACAATTGCACAAAAATTTGTAAACGATAATGTTGACCTTATTTTAGCAATTGCAACTCCAGCTGCACAAGCAGTAGCAAACATGACTGATTCAATTCCTATTTTGGTAACAGCTGTAACCGATCCTGAATCTGCAATGCTTGTTGAATCAAACGAAATGCCAGGAAGAAATGTTTCAGGTACATCTGATTTAACTCCAGTAGCTGCTCAAATGGAACTATTAGCCGATTTAGTACCAAGTGCAAAAACTGTTGGACTTTTATACACTTCAAGTGAACAAAACTCAATTTTCCAAATTGAACTTGCAAAAAAAGCTTTAGATGAACTTGGTTTAGACTATGTTGAAGCAACTGTTTCTAACACAAACGAAATACAACAAGTTACACAAAGCTTAGTTGGAAAAGTTGATGCTATTTATAGCCCAACTGATAACCTAATTGCAGCTGGTATGGCAACTGTTGGTATGGTTGCAATGGAAGCAAAACTTCCTGTTATTTGTGGTGAAGAAGGTATGACAATGACTGGCGGTCTTGCAACATACGGTATTAACTACTATAACCTTGGCGTACAAACTGGTGCTCAAGCAGTAAGAATCCTAAAAGATGGAGCTAACCCTGCTGAAATGCCAATTGAATACCTTGCTTCTGGCGAGCTTGTAATTAATGAAGCTTTTGCAGATGCAATTGGAATTACAATTCCTTCAGATTTATAAGGAATAATAATCCACAAGA
>CAYJJW010000104.1:0-7590 GCA_964370555.1 uncultured Treponemataceae bacterium
ATGGTGGAATTCTCTATGATGATATTTCTAAACTTGATACCCTTTATAAAGAGGGTGTGAGGGCAATTACGCTTACATGGAACTACGAAAATTGTATTGGTTATCCTCATGAAAAAAAGGGAAGTGAGTTTGGTTTAAAAAAATTTGGTTTTGAAGTTATAGAAAAAATGGAAGATTTAAGTATTCTTATAGATGTGTCACATTTGTCAGATGCAGGTTTTTGGGATGTGTACAAGAATACAAAACGACCTTTTTTAGCAACACATTCAAATGCAAGATGTGTTCATGATAATTCAAGAAACCTCACCGATGATATGATTAGAGCCCTTGCTGATAGGGGTGGTGTAACAGGATTAAATTTTTATGGACAATTTTTACAAGGAACTGAAGAAAGTACCATAGACTCTATGATAACGCATATAAAACATATTATAAATGTGGGTGGTGAAGAGGTTTTAGTGCTTGGATCTGATTTTGATGGGATAGATGGACAACTTGAGTTAAAAGGCGTAGAGGGTATTCACTTATTGCCTTATGCAATGAGCGATAGAGGCTTGTCTTCTTCACTTATTGAGAAAATTTGCTTTAAGAATGCTGAATCTTTCTTAAAACACGCATTATAATAGTAATTTTTAAATAGACAACTCCCAAAAGCCGTGTTATACTATATATAGGAATGTATTTTTCTGTAACATATTTGGTGCTAAATGAAGGAGTTTAACATGGAATCAGGATTAATTATTGGTTTGATATTTTGTGGTGTAATATTTATTTTGCTTGTTGTAGTTTCCATTATACTTCTAAGCGGTAAGGGCGCAAACATGCTCACCGTTTACAACACTTTGACTACAGAAGAAAAAAAAGAGTATGATACAGTAAAAATGTGTAAGTTTATGGGTAAAATATCACTTACATTAGCTTTTGCTATCTTATTATTGTTTATTTCATTTATTACCAGTAACAATGGGCTCTTAGCGGTATTTATTGCAATAACCATGAGTCTTATATTCTTTTCAATAGGCGTTACTTCAAGCAGTAAATTTAGGAAAGCTTAGTGTAGGGGTGCCCTATGATATCGAAAGACAACATTGAATTACTAGCGGGTTTAATAATTTTCGGTATAGTGCTTGTTTTATTTCTTATCATCTCTATTATTTTTCTCAAAGGTAGAGGTGCTAATTTAATTGCTGGCTATAACACAATGCCAATTGAAGACAAAGAATTGTATGATAGCATTAAAATGTGTAAATTTATGGGGAAGGCACTACTTGTTTTTTCTTTTCTTTTATTGCTTATCCCAATTTCAGTTTTGACAGAAATCTATTGGTTAGTTGCAGTCTTTTTTATAATAACGCTCATTGGATCCTTTGTTCTCGTAGGCTATGCAAACAAAGGAGATAGATTCAAAAAAACTAGTTGATTATGTGTAAGAGTACTTTTCTCGCTGCCACTGAAATAAAATTATATTATTTTTGCGGTATTTTAGTCAGAAAATTGTGAGATAATAATCTTTTTTTGTTCAATAGAAATCCTATTAATCTGCGTAATCTGCGGATTAAAAATAATCTTAATTAATTGCGTCGATATTGGCCTTTCCGCCAGGTACAAATGGAAGTACTAATTCTTCAGGGTCTATTTTGCATACAACAAATCGAGGCCCTGATCCCTTTTTAGGGAAGGCAATAGTGTTCCATCCACTTGTGAAGGTATCCACGGCAACAATGTCAAAGCCCTTTGCTATTTCTAGTAAGTTTGTCTTTTTTTCAAAAACAGAGGCTGAAAGATTTCCATTAAACAAGTAGTGCTGTTGTTGCCGTACCATTCCTAAAACACCGTTATCAAGTACAATTACCGTTACGTCTAAGTTTAATTCTGCAAGGGTTGCAAGCTCTTGAATGTTCATCATTATTGAGCCATCACCTGAAAAACAAATAACACGCTTATCGGGATTTGCCATTGCAGCGCCAATTGCAGTTGGAAGTCCAAACCCCATGGTACCAAGGGATCCCGATGTTAAAAGCTGTCGTGTATTATTTATTGGATAAAATTGGGCTGTCCACATTTGGTGCTGGCCTACATCTGTTGCAACAATAATGTCATCTTCTTGTATGCCTGCACTTTTTGCCAAAGAAGGAATAGTAGAAATAAAACGTCCAGGAGAGCATTTTTCTAACATTTCTTCAATTTCTTTTTTTCGCATTTCAATGTGGGATGAAAACTCTTTTTTACTTATAAGTTTTTTTGTAATTACTGTTAAGAATTTTTCGGCTTCACTTACGATGTATACTTTTGCATCAAAAATCTTATTAACTTCTGCTGCATCTATGTCGACGTGTACTATGTTTGCATTTGGGCAAAACTCTGCTATAAGCCCTGTAGCTCTGTCATCAAAGCGTGTTCCTATTGCAAGTACAAGGTCTGAGTCATGCATTACGCGGTTTGCCGTCATTGTACCGTGCATACCAACCATACCACAATTACTTTCATGAAAATGTGGTACGCATCCAATTCCCATTAAGCTTGTAATAACAGGTGCTTTATAGTTTTCTAAAAATGCCATTAAAGCTTTTGATGTTTTTGGATTATTACATCCACCACCAATGTAGAGTACCGGAGATGCACTTTTATCGAGAAGTTTTGCAACTTCATCAATACATGCGTCAAAGTCCTTTCCTTCTGTACCGTAGCGAACAGGGGTGGTGTCTTCAATGCTAATCTCAGGCCATTTTTCAAAGGTTGCTGTTTGCAATTGTATATCACGAGGAATGTCTAAAAGAACAGGACCTTTTCTTCCTGAGTTTGCAATTTTAAATGCTTTTGGAATTGCAGTTAAAAGTTCTTCCGGTTTTTTAACCATTATACTATGTTTTGTTATAGGAAACGAAAGTCCAAATGTGTCAGCTTCTTGAAATGCATCTGTTCCAATTAAACTTAAGTTTACTTGTCCTGTAATAGCAACAAGAGGGATAGAGTCTGCTCTTGCATCTGCAATGGCTGTTAAAAGATTCATAGCACCTGGGCCACTTGTTGCAAGACAAACAGCAACTTCATCGGTTGTACGAGAAATACCTTGTGCAAAAAAACCACATGCTTGTTCATGTCTCATTAAAATGTGTCGTATATTACTGGTGTATAATTCATCGTAAAGTGGTAGGGTAGATCCACCTGGAATTCCCGCTACTACTTTTGTTCCAAGTTTTTCGAGTAGTTTTACAATTATTTGTGCACCTGTTGCTGTTATCATTTATTCCCTCTTTGTGTCAAAATCTATCTTTTTGTCGTTCTAAATAGTATAGCAGAGATTCGGGAAAAATGGAAGACTAAATAAGGTATTTATTTCTATAAAAAAAGAGGCTTAATTAAAACAAAGCCTCTTTTATTATGAATAATTATTGTTGTGCGGTAAGTTTTCTTTTTTCAAAAAGTTGAATTATGAATACAACCGCAATTGCAGCAACACCAATCAAGTCTGTAACTAAACCAGGAATAATCAGCAGAAGACCTGCAGGGAAAGCAATAAATCGTTCCCATTTTGCCATACGTACAAGCATATATCCTTCCATTGCAGAGGCAATTCCAATCATTCCCATAAATGAAGTGAACACTATTGAAATTACTTCAATTACTGAAGTGTCTAGTAATAAAAGTGATGGATTGAGGGCAAAAATATATGGAATTAAAAAGGCCGTAATTGCAATCCTAGTTGCCGTGACCCCGGTTTTAAACGGGTCCGATTTTGCAATGGCGGACCCCGCATACGCTGCCAGGGCAACAGGTGGTGTAATATCTGCAACTATTCCAAAATAGAAAACAAACATATGTGCTGCAAGGGCTGGAATACCAAGACGCACTACTATAGGGGCAGTAATTGTTGCCATAATAACATAGGTTGCAGTTGTAGGAACTCCCATTCCAAGTACAATACACGCAATCATTGTAAAAAATAATGCAATTACTGGAATTCCACCGCTCATAGCCAAGAGGTTTGTTGCAAGCTTTAGTCCAACACCGGTTAGTGTTACAACACCTACAATCATTCCTGCAACAGAGCAAGCAAGAGCAATACCGATTGTATTTTTTGCACCATTTTCGAGGGCATCAAAAAAGCCCTGTACACTTATGCGATGTTGCTTTTTAAAAAGGCTTACTAAAATAGCGGTACCAATAGCAAACACCGCAGAGCGAGATGGGGTGCTTCCGGTCATTAAAAATCCAACTAAAACTACGAGAGGTAAAAGAAGGTACCCATCAGTGAACATCAACTTAAAAAAGTTAGGAACTTCTGCTGCAGGTAATCCTTTAAGACCGAGTTTTTTTGCTTCGAAGTGTATCATAAGCCAAACCCCTGTAAAATAAAGAAGGGCCGGTAAAATTGCAGCAATAACGATATTTGAATAGGGTACACCAATCATTTCTGCCATGAGGAAGGCAGCTGCACCCATAATTGGAGGCATGATTTGTCCACCGGTAGAGGCAACTGCTTCAACTGCAGCTGCAAACTCAGGTTTATAGCCTGTTTTTTTCATCATAGGAATAGTAAAACTTCCTGAACCTACTGTGTTTGCAACAGAGCTTCCAGAAATCATTCCTTGTAACGCACTTGCAATAACGGCAACCTTTGCAGGCCCACCGGTTGATTTACCAGCAATTGAGTTTGCAACATCAATAAAAAACTTTCCAACACCTGTTTTTTCTAAAAAAGCACCAAAAATAATAAACAAAACAATAAAGGTTGATGCAACTCCAAGTGGGGTACCAATTACACCTTCGGTGTTATAAAAAAGGTGACCAACTATTCGTGGTATTTTAAAACCTCTGTGCCCAAAGTCTCCCGGAATATAGTTTCCAAAATAGGCATACAAAAGAAAACAAGCCACTACTATTAAGATTGGTAATCCTACTACACGGCGGCACACTTCCATCAATGCGAGGATTCCTATAACACCAACTATTATGTCGAGCTCTGTATACATTGCAGCCCTTCCAACAAGGTCGCGGAAGTTTATAATCATGTAGGCAAAGGCACCAGAACCAAGGAATGCTAATACAATGTCATACCATGGTACGTAATCACGATTTGCGTGTGATTTTTTTCTTGGAAACATCATGTATCCTAAAAAGATAACAATACCAATAAAAGACGCTCTTCTAATTTGTTCGGGTAAGAGTGATATTGTGTTAAGCCAAAGGGCAAAAAGCGAAAAGCCCACCAATGCCCAGCGGAGGATTGATTTTTTTATTCCCTTAAAATGGCGCGTGTTTGACTCAGGGTCAAACTCAGCAAGGAGTTTTTGTTTTTCCTCTTCAGATAATTCTTTTGTGCTCATATAAGCTCCTTATTTTATTTTGAATTGTATTTGTTTATGTTTAAGGCCTAAGTCTGTTAAATTTATTACTTGGCCATTTATATGCAAAAAATGATCATATACAGTGGATATGTGATAGCTTAATAAGGGTATTTTTCGATTAAAACCTGTGATAAGCATATCGCCATTTTCTAGGGTGTGAAGAGTTTGTCCCTCTTCCACTTCTGTGGCAACGCCTGCCCCAAACGAACTGTAGCGACACCACTCTAAATAGATATCCTTTCCACGGATACTGTACCCTTCTTCTACATCACTCTTATTTACTGAGTGCTTAAATGAAATAGAAAAACCGTTTTCATTTGAAACGGTGTAAGAGGCATAGGCCTCTCCTGTTTTACCATCAACCAAGACAAGCTTTGTTGATGGCTGACAAGAAAGAATGCTTGTTGCAAAAGCGATAACAAGCATTATAAATGTTGCCATTTTTAACTTATAAAAAAGCACGAATTATTTAATAACTCCAATTTCTGTGAAGTAACGTAATGCTCCCGGATGAAATGGAACAGAAGCACCTTGAACAGCTGATTCTGCTGAAAGTTCTTTTCCTTTAGCGTGAGCTTGAGCAATAGTTTCTTTTTCTTCAAAAAGAGCCTTTGTCATGTTGTATACTAATTCTTCATCTAAGTCTGCATTAACAATTAATGTTGCTTTAACAGCCAAAGTATTTACATCTGAATCCATTCCGTTATATGTTCCTGCAGGAATGGTATATGTTGTATAGAATGGGTATTTTTCAACAAGAGCTTGAGCTTGTGCACCGTCAACTGCAATTACAACAACATCATTAGTAGTAGAAAGTTCAACAATAGCAGTGGTAGGAGTACCTGCAGTTACAAAAAATGCGTCAATTTTCTTATCTTTAAGTGCACTTGCAGAATCGCCAAAACCTAAGTTTTGTTCTGTTATGTCATCAAGAGAAATTCCGTATTCTGCTAAGATTTGAATTGAGTTTGCTTCAACTCCTGAACCTGCATCTCCTATGGAAACTCTTTTTCCTTTTAAATCAGCAATAGTTTTAATTCCTGAATCAGGATCAGCGATAATTTGGCAAACTTCTGCATACACAGTAGCCATAGTTGCAAAACCGGTAATTTGTTCGCCTTCGAAAATTTCTGTTCCTGTGTATGCATAGCTCATAACATCATTTTGAACAACACCAATATCTGCTTCATTTGTAGAAACAAGACGAATATTAGCTGCCGATGCACCTGTTGATTGAATGTTCACATTTAATCCAGGTACTGTTTCACTTAATACTTGTCCAACAGCTCCACCATACGGATAGTATGTTCCTGAAGTACCGCCTGTAGCCATTACAAGGTGAACTTGTTTAGCTCCACCAGATTCACTTGAACCACCTGCAAAAGCAATGGTAAGTGCAAGGAATAAACCAAGAGTGCAAAGTAGAATTTTTTTCATACGCCTTTCCTTTTTTTGCGGTTTAAAGTCCGCTTTGTATAATATTACATAAATATACCATATTTTTAATATTTATGCAATGTTTTGAGGTTGAGTTTAGGGTTTTTTGTATAAAATTTGAATATTGTATAGAAATTAGTGCGAGGTGCATCCAAAGCCATCGAGCACGGTCTTGGCAACAGCGTTACCGTTCTTTAGGCAGTTTTGTAAAAAGTTGTCTTCGTCTTTATTATGGGTAAGGTAGTGCATTAAAAAGCCTGCGGCAAAAGCGTCTCCTGCACCTGTGTCGTCAAGGGCACTTACCGCTTCTGTTGTTTCTTCAATAGCATTATCTTTTGTGTGGAGTACTGCACCTTGGGGCCCTAACTTTTGGCTTATCATTGCCCCGTGTTCTAATAAATAGTCTAATTCCTGTTTTGACTCTTTTCGTATTGCATCATATTCAAACTCGTTAGCAAAGAGTAAAATATTTTTTGCGTCTATTGTGCCGTCTTTTAGAAAATTGGAAAGCTCTAGTATTGCTTTTGGTGCGCAAAAAGTGGATGCAACATCTATTGCAATTGTTTTGTTGTGCTTTTTACAAAGGTTTAAAATATGCGTTATAACAGCAACGTTAAAAAAAATCATACCTTCTAGCACAACGCAGTTCGCCTTTTCAATTTCGCTTTCTAGAACTTGCTCTTTTGTAATTGAGCGTGCAATGCTTGGACTTGCAGCAATTGCCTTTAGTGGGGATGAGTGAGTGTAGGCTGCAATGCACCTACCAGTGTTTCCCTCAACTATTGAAAGGTGTGCATTAAGCTTT
>CAYJJW010000105.1:0-7532 GCA_964370555.1 uncultured Treponemataceae bacterium
GAGAGGTTATTTATATGATGAGATCACTTTATTCCGGCGTTTCCGGAATGCAAAACCACCAAACACGCTTAGATGTAATTGGTAACAACGTAGCAAACGTAAACACAACAGGATTTAAAAAGGGAAGAGTAAACTTCCAAGATATGATTTCGCAACAACTTTCAGGTGCTGCAAGTCCAACAACAGAAATTGGTGGTGTAAACCCTAAAGAAGTTGGACTCGGTGTAATGGTTGCTTCAATCGATACCGTATTCACACAAGGTAACTTACAGTCTACTGGTGTAGGAACAGACATTGCAATTCAAGGTAATGGATTCTTTGTTCTTAAAAACGGTGAAGAAACTTTTTACTCAAGAGCGGGTGCATTCGGTTTAGATAGAGACGGAACACTTGTAAACCCTGCAGACGGTTTAAGAGTGCAAGGTTGGATGGCAGAAGACTTAAACGGTGAAATGGTAATTAATTCTGCAGGAAACACTCAAGACCTAATTATTCCAATTGGTGCAAAAGACCCAGCTCGAGAAACATCTAATGTAAACTTTGCTTGTAACTTAGACAAAAACACAACAGAGATTTTAGCAGGGGCTACTCCTGCAGATATTGCAAACGGAACATGGGCAACAGAGTTTAATATTTACGATAGTTTTGGTAACGAACATAACTTAGCGGTTTCTTTTACTAAGGTTGTAGGAACTCCTAACCAATGGACTGCAACGGTAAACTTAGATCCAGATGCAGCAACTAATACACAAACTCGTGTTGGTTTAGGTACAACAGACGGTGTAGGAAACACATTTGTAGTTGAATTTGATAATACAGGAAGTCTTTTATCAGTAACTGACAGTGCTGGAAACGTGTCAAACCCAACAGGTAACATTGGTCTTCAAGTTTCATACGATGTTCCAGACTCAACTCCTGATGGAACAGGCGCACCTCTTCGACACACCTTTAACTTAAACGTAGGTGAAATTGGTAGCCAACAAAATACTATCACGCAAAGTGCATCACAAAGTTCTACAAAGGCATTTTTCCAAGATGGTTACACAATGGGTTACTTAGATAACTTCAAAATTGACCAAAGCGGAATTATCACTGGTGTGTATTCAAACGGTACAAACAGAGCAATTGGACAAGTAGCATTAGCTTCTTTTACAAACCAAGGCGGTCTTGAAAAAGCTGGTAACAACACCTATGTTCAATCAAACAACTCAGGTCTTGCAAATGTAAGTACTTCTGGTATTGCTGGTAAAGGTTCTTTATTATCAGGCGCATTAGAAATGTCTAACGTTGACCTTACAGAACAATTTACCGACATGATTGTAACACAAAGAGGTTTCCAAGCAAGTTCAAAGTCTATTCAAACAGCAGACACCTTGCTTGACACCGTATTGAGCCTTAAGAGATAATTACTAGTTACTAATTACTAGATAGAAAGCAGTGGGTTGTTCACTTTGAACAGTCTGCTGCTTTTTTTTATTGAAATTGTAGTAAATATTATGTATACTAATCTTGATGAAAAAATACATACTTACACCATGCTTTACTTTAGTCTTATTATTCAATGTGTTATATGCACAAACGCAATCAGATTTAGAAACTGTAATTACTGCAACTGATAACAGAACACTTACCCTTGAAAATGATATTGTCTTTAACTTTGGTGATTATGGGGAAACTCTTAAAAGCGGAAAATTATCCATTATTGGCAATGTGCAAAATGCCTTTGATAATCCAGCAAATGTATTTACGTTAACTGGTTCTACCAGTGCCTTTTTAGATATTGAAGATAGTGCAACCTTAAATTTAGAAAATATAAAATTAAGTGAAACAACATCCACTCGTGATAATATAATTACCAATAACGGTACTCTAAATATTAAAAATTCAATTATTTCAGATAATGTAAATGGTCAAGGAAGTAGTGTAATTTCAAATTCTGGTAATCTTTTTATAGATTCATCTCTTTTTGAAAATAATACTATCGATAAAACAGGGAACAATCCTAACGGACTTGGCAGAGGTGGAGTGCTTCGCAATTATGGCAATGCGTTTATAAGTAATTCTATTTTTAGAGAAAATGGAGCACAACATGGTAGTGCTCTTTATAATGCAGAAGGTGCTAGTCTTGAAGTACAACATACAACATTTGAAAATAACTTTTCTACCTATGATTCAGGTTATGCGTATGGTACTATTTTTAATGAGGGAACACTCACTGTTCGCAGTTCTAATTTTTTGAACAATTCCATGGGTTCCGGTGGGGCAATATATAATGAAGGAATTGCAACCATTTATGATTCTACCTTTACCAATAATAGTGCAAATGGTCTTGGTGGTGCCCTAACAAATGCAAGTGGGGCAACATTAACTGTTTACAATTCAAGTTTTGATGGCAATAGTGCAGAGGGTGCATCCGCAGCAATAAACTCTGCTTTTGGTGGTAATCTAAATATAATAGGCTCTACAATTCAAAATCACACTACAATATCAGACATTGATAGCGGTAATTATGACCGAGACAATGGTGGTGCAATTTACTTTTATGGACAACAATATCATTGGGATAATGGTGTATATGTTGAAACAATTCCATCAGGACATTTATATATTCAAGATTCTCAATTTTTAGATAACACAGTAAGCCGAGGTGGTGGTGCAATATATAATGCAGGCTATGCAACTATTATTAATACTATTTTTGACGGTAATGTAGCCTCTGTTGAACAGGATTTAATTGCTAATGATGCTGCGACAGCTGGTGCATTTTACGATTATAATCAAACCGATATGCCAACTATTATTCGAGACTCAAAATTTTTAAATAATACCGCATATTCTGCTGGCGCTATTTATCATCCAACAGGACACCTCATAATTGACAATACACTTTTTGACAATAATAAGGCAATTGCGGTTGGGTCTGCAGGTGCTTTACAAAATGGTGGAGCAAACTCCTATCTTGATATTACAAACTCTACTTTTTCTAATAACTATGCAGGTCATGGTGGAGGAATATTTCATCAATCAAAAAATGCTATGAATATTACAAACACCGTTTTTGATGGAAATATAGCAGAAAGTTTTGGTGGTGCTTTTTATGCTTATACGCATGAAATTGTAAAGGGACAAGCAAATACTGCTGTTCAGAATTATACCAATGTAACAAGTTCTACCTTTCAAAACAATAATGCAGGGCGTGGAGGTGCTATTTATGCCCTTAGCAAAGTAGACGTTATAGATTCTCTTTTTGAAAACAATACCGCTGATGGTGGTGGTGCTATCTATGTTGGTAGTGATAATTACTATAGTGGAATAGTTACGGTCAATAATAGTTCTTTTATTGGAAACTCTGCAGGAAACGGTGGCGCTATATCAAATACCGGAACATTAACTATTACTGATAGTATTTTTAAAAAAAATATAGGTGCTAGTGGTTCTGCTATTTTTAGTAATGGAGATGTAAACATTTATAATAGTGTTTTTACAAATAATATTTCTACCTATTCAACAGATTATACTTATGCAACTGGAACTGGAGTAATTGATGGAAATGGTACTATTAACGTATTTAATTCTTTAATAATAAACAATTATCATTCTTCAAATAATACCAATGACTATAGTGGTGCAATTACAGGCAGAGGAACGGTAAATATCATAGCAAATAATGGAGTAAGTATGTTTTCTGGGAATGTGTCAAGTGGTAACTCCTCCTCTTTGTTTGTTCGTTCAAACTCAGAAATGAGTTTATTTGCCGGTAATAACGGAACAATTACCATTAACGATGCAATAACACTCAATTCAGGATCTTACTTAAATATAAATAAAGAAAATAACCAAGATTTTGCAAATGATGGCATTGTAGAAATAAACGATGAAGTAAATCATGTAGGTGGAGCCTATAACAGTGAGTTTCATGTAAATCTCTATAACGGTACATTAAAGTTTGGAAGTGCGACCGTAAACTACGACATTAATGGAGATGGTGTGGGTGATGGAGATGTTACATCGCATGGAATGCTAGATGATAGAGTTAGTTTAAATATCTATGGCGGTAAACTAAGCACTGTTGACTCTTTGTATCGAAACACCAATATTGGAAATGTAAATTTATACTCTAATGTGTTATATGATTTTAATGTTGATTTAGAAAACAAAACCACTGACACTTTAACGGCATCTTCTTTTGAATCTAATGGATACAATTTTCTTATTGATACAATATATTTAAAGGGAGATACAGATGCTGTAAGCACTGAAATTTATATAAAAAATGATAGCCTCGATTTACAACTAAGTGATCAAACTGTTGCTGCATATACCCAAATGTACCGATATGAGTTGGATGACTCTAAACTATCAAGTGAAGGTAGTCTCACCTTTACAAAAGATTTAGATACTTATAGAGGTTATAATCCATCATTGTATGCTCATACAGTTTCTTTGTTGGCAGGAAATATAGTAAGTAATTTTTCAGTTTTTTCAAAAAGCTTACGTAATCTAAATAGTGACTTAAAAAGTTCTCAACTAAAAATAATACCATATTTTTCTACTGAAAAAATGAGTATAACGGAAGGTCACGAAGTAAATAATATGCAATATGGATCTCATTTGTCATACTCTTTTAACCCATCAGTAGCTATAACAATGGCATATAGCGGTTCTTATCAGACATATGAAAAAACATCACTATTTCAAAATGGTGGGAGCATAGCTTTTCAACATTCACTGGTAATGGATACGTTTTTTATGCATTCAATGATACATGGTATGGGAAGTTACTCTGCAGTAAAGACAATGTATGGAAATGATTCGTTTCCTACTATTTCAACTGGATTAGCTAGCAATGTTGGATATGCTTTTCGATTATTTGATAATACTGTTATAGTAAAGCCTGGAGTAATGGTTTCATACACCTTTGCAAAGGCTTTTGATTATGTAAATACTTCAGGTATTACACTAAAGACAAAAGGCTTGCATGTAGCGAGTGTTTATCCTTCTATACAGTTAATAAAAAAAATTGATGATGATCTTAGAATTTATGCACAAACAAAGGGTGTTTTTCCATTTATGTTTGGTGGACAAACAAATGCTAATGAAGTTTCTATTCCTACATCAAGTTTAAGTACTTATATAGAATATGGTTTGGGACTTGAAAAGCAAGTGGAAAATGATTTTAGTGTAGAAGCTGCAATTTCAGGATATGCATTATCCCGGATGGGAATCGATATACATCTTTGTGTTTCATATTCATTCTAAATACGCCTAGTTGTTTTTTTTAGTATAATCTACTATACTAATACTACAATGTATAATAGTTTAACAGGAATAATTACATATAAAGGGCCGCAAACAGTATTTTTACAAGTTGGTGGGGTGGAATGGGATTTAATGGTTCCAGACTCTGCCCTTGACGTTTTGGCACCACTTGGTGAAGAAGCAAAAGTGTACACATGGCTTTATCATAAAGAAGATTCAATGCGCGTATTTGGTTTTTCAAGTGCAATAGAACGCTCCGTATTTTTAGACTTAATGAAAGTAGACGGGGTGGGACCAAAGGCAGCAATAAAAATATTATCATCAATTACGGCAAACGAACTTGTTGAAACTTTAAATACCGATGACATGGCACGCTTAGAAACAATTTCTGGTATCGGTAAAAAAACTGCACAAAAAATGATGCTTACATTAAAAGGTAAACTACACTTAGATGACGGTGTTACTTCTTCCTCCTCTTCAAGTCGAACAACTCAAACGTCTCCTTGGGAAGATGTTGTAATGGCATTAGTAAACATGGGCTATGAAAAAAAACAATGCGAACAAGCCATTGCAAAATTGGTTGAGGAATTAAAGACAGACGAAGATTTTAATTCAAAAAACAGGGCAGGGCAAGAAGAAGTACTTTTCCGCCGCGCAATCGTAGATTTGGTTTAGGGATAACAAAAAAAATGAAAAAAATATATCTTGTGAAACCAGAAATAAATCTAAATCTTATACAGCGTAATCCTATTAATCTGTGTAATCTGTGGATAGATACTATTCAAAGGGACTACTGTTATGAATAATGATGCAATTATACGCCCTGACAGTGTTTTACACGAAGACGAAAACGATTTTAATTTACGCCCTCAGTTTTTAGATGAATTTTTAGGCCAACAAAAAATAAAAGAAAACTTACATGTATTTATACAAGCTGCAAAAACACGAAACGAAAGTTTAGACCACCTTTTTTTAATTGGGCCCCCAGGCTTGGGTAAAACAACACTCGCACAAATCACTGCCCATGAGCTTGGAGCAGATTTTAAAGTAACGTCAGCTCCTGCTTTAGACAAACCAAAGGATTTAGCAGGTATTTTATCGACTGTAACAGAAAGAACGGTATTTTTTATAGACGAAATACACCGCTTAAAGCCTGCAATTGAAGAAATGCTTTACATTGCAATGGAAGACTATGAGCTTGACTGGATTATTGGGCAAGGTGTCGCTGCACGTACAGTTAGAATACCTATCCCAAAGTTTACTTTAGTAGGAGCAACTACAAAAGCAGGTATGGTATCAAGCCCTCTTATTAGCCGTTTTGGTATTGTACAGCGTTTTTCTTTTTATGAACCAGATGAGCTTGCAAGTATTATAAAACGAAGTGCTGGCATTTTAAATGTAACAATTGACGATGATGCAGCCCTTTTAATGGCAAATTGTTCAAGAGGTACGCCCCGTGTTACAAACCGCATTTTGCGTCGTATGAGAGACTTTGCGCAAGTCTTTGGTAAAGGTCATATTACAAAAGACGTTGTAATAAGTGGTTTAAAACGTCTTGAAATAGACTCACTAGGTTTAGAAAAACATGATAGGGAAATACTTTCTACCATTATTAAAAACTTTGGTGGAGGCCCCGTAGGAGCTGAAACCTTAGCAATTTCAATAGGTGAGTCTGTAGATACATTAGAAGATTATTATGAGCCTTTTCTTATTCAATCCGGTTTAATTCAAAGAACACCGCGGGGAAGAATGGTGACAGAAAAGGCATACGAACATTTAGGAATAGAGAAGTTTAAAAGCAATGCTAACGAAAGATTTTTATTTTGATTTACCCGATGAATTAATAGCCCAACATCCTTCTACTGTACGTGGAGAAGACAAACTTATGGTGCTCGATAGAACTACAGGTGAAGTAGGGCATAAGGCGATGGCAGATTTAGTTGACCTTATTGATGAAAATACCCTTATGGTGTTTAATAATTCTAAAGTAAGGCGCTCTAGGTGCTATGCAGATAAAATTGCAAAAAACTCCCATGAGCAGGTGGCAACAAAACCTGTTGAGTTTATGATTTTAGAAAACGTAACATTAGAAAACACAAAAACTGAACTTTGGCGCTGTATGGTAAAAAATGCGAAAAAGCAAAAGGTTGGAAACGAATATCGCTTTTTAGACGGAACAATTGGAACAATAATTGAAAATGAGAATGATATAGGAACAGAGTTTAGAACACTTACATTTTTACTTCCAACTGGTGAAACATCTTTATCTGAAC
>CAYJJW010000106.1:0-7447 GCA_964370555.1 uncultured Treponemataceae bacterium
TTACGAATTACTAATGTGGTGGGTTTAGGTAGTTATTAATTACGAGTTACTAGTTATGCGCAGGTAGAGTGAAGTATTCTGTCATTGCTTGCGCGAAGTCGAAGGATCTTATCCGCAAGAATTACACAGATTTTTTTGTGATTTGAGAATCGCATAAAAAAAGTTGCCATATTTGGCAACTTTTTTTTATTTAGTTTTTATTGAATATCATTGAAGACCAAGCGAAGTTTTGCTCTGCTCCAAAAACAACTAATTCACCATTATAAGTTGAATGCTCAAAAGTATAACCAGTCTCATCTTTTATAATATTGTTATAATAATTAATTTTTTGTGAATCTTTTTTTATCAATATATGAATTTGTGATTCAGGATATATTTCCCAATTTCCTGTTGCACTTGGGTATCGTTTTGTAGAGACCTTTTCACCATGCCTGTAGTTCTCTTGTGATGAATACAAAGTATATCCTCTTGCAATATAATCTAATGAAGTACTATCATTTAAAGTGGTATCAGAGTCTGCTTTAATATTCGGTTGAGGGTTTATACTTGTCAGTGTATATTCTTCAAAAACTTCCATTACAACTTTGTTATTATATGTTACCCATTTAAAATCCCATCCCATGTGCTACTAATAATCATAGTAGCTTTAGAATTATCTTGTGCAATAAACATTGTTGCACATTGGACAGCTGTTATATTATTCTCAGCATCAATAAGAGTTTCTGTATACCAAGATGTATAGCGTTCCATACCTGTTGTGTCAATGGCTAGTGTTGCATTATCTAAAATACTTGCAACACTATTGCTAGCCGTACTCTTCATTTCTGCTTCAGTTGCAGTACCCGCCATCTTTTCATTATTTGGCTGGTCACATGAAGCAAATAATGCTAAAATTACTAATAAATAAAACATTTTTTTCATAATAAAATCCCTTTTTATTTTACTATGACATGTTTTTTTTTGTCAAGGTGATAATTTATACTTGAATTCTAAACAATAAATCCCCATATCTTTGCTATTAGTAATTCGTACCTAGTAACTCGTAATTAGTAACTATTTCCCAGTCTTTTCTTCTTTCGCTCAAAAAACTTTTTGAGATTTTCTATACTCGAATTAATAACCAATTCTTCAGGAAAGTTCACTTCTTCTAAAAGTTCTACGGCAGGTGTAAACTCGCCAATTGACCATTTTGAATGTGAATCGGTATTAACGACAACATGTACTCCATATTCTTTACAAAGCAAAGCAATTTTTTTGCAGTTTACAAAACTACCTGGGCGAGCTTCTTCTGAGCTTGCATTTATCTCTACAATTTTTTCAAGCTTTGCACATTCTTTTATAACTGTTTCATAATCGAATGTGTAGGCAGGGTTTCCAGAATGTCCCATGCAGTCAACATAGGGGTTTCGTATTGCTCCAATCCATCCATTTGTGTGTTCTTCTTTTGAGCCAGAGCGAATTACTTCATGATGATATGAGGCAATAACAAAGTGAAGTTTAGAAAGAATCGCGTCTCCTAAGTCAACACTGCCATCAAAGTCCATGATGTTAAGTTCTGCGCCGTGGAATATTTTTACGCCATGTACACTTTTAGGAAGTTTTGGAAGACATTTAAAATGGAGGCGATGCGCACCATCATCAAGCCCTGGGCCATGGTCTGTCATTGCAATAGCGTAAAGATTTTTATTTTTTGCTTCGTCGACAAGTTCAGCAATAGTACTGTACGCGTGATGGCTTACAAGTGTGTGTGTGTGCAAGTCGGCAATAATATTCATTTGAGCTCCTAAAAACTCCTCTTCTATTATTAGTATATCAAAAAGTAAAAAGAATGTATATAAAAAGTAAACGAACAAATTATTAAATAGTTCCTAAAATTGCATATTTTCTACTTGTTTTAATTGGTATTGTATGGTATCATGAATAAAATACTATGACATTCTTTGTGATTTTGTAAATCTAGCATACATAATGCTCACAACTTAAATTCACAATTACTATATGTTTTTTTCTTAGGAGTGGGTAAGTGGAAAATCAATTAGTATTAACCTTTGATATTGGAACACAAAGTACTAGAGGCCTTTTAGTGTCAAAAAATGGTTCAATAGTTGCAAAGGAACAAATTGTATATGTAAGGCCATGTTTTAGTCCTGAAAAGTGGTGGGCAGAACAAACACCTGATTTTTATTATAAAAAAATAGTTATAATATCTCAACTGCTTAAAAAAACGCATGGCGAGCTTTTTAAAAATATTGTAGCTGTGACCATTACATCCTTTAGAGATTCAGTGCTTTGTTTAGATAAAGAAAAAAATCCTTTACGAAACATTATTCTATGGTTAGATAAACGAAAAAGTGAATCAGTTGTAGCTAAACTACCTTTTTATTTAAAATTCATTCTTATACTATTGGGTTTACGAGATATTTATTCAAGCCAAGTTCGCCTCGCACCATGTAATTGGATTAAAGAAAACGAACCTGAAATTTGGGAAAAAACAGATAAATATGTTTTACTTCCAACCTATCTTAATTATCTTTTAACCGGCAATTTAATTGATTCTGTAGCAAATATGATAGGCTATATTCCAATGGACTATAAAAATCGAAAGTGGGCAACAAAAGGAAAGTCAATTATGAATTATATTGCCGATATTCCAAAAGAAAAGCTTGTAGATCTTTGTGAACCGGGTGATGTAATAGGAAGTATTACAAAAGAGTGTTCTTTAGAAACAGGAATACCAGAAGGTGTTCCATTAATAGCTACAGGGTCCGATAAATCTTGCGAAACATTAGGTGCTTCAGTAATTAATGAAAATCAACTAGCGGTATCGCTTGGTACTACGGTAACCTTGCAAGTTTGTCGCGATGAATATTTTACTCCGGCTCCATTTACACCTGCATATCCTTCTGCATATAAAAAGTATTTTAATGGAGAAATTCAAATTCAAAGAGGGTACTGGATGCTCACATGGTTTAAAAAAGAGTTTGTTCATAGAGAACGTGCAATTGCTAGAAAACTTGGTATAACTGTCGAAGCATTGTTGAGTAAAAGACTTTTTGAAATTCCTGCTGGTTGTGATGGATTAATATTGCAGCCGTATTGGGGTTCTGGCCTATTAACGCCTCATGCAAAAGGTGCTATAATTGGATTTTCGGATATACATACTAAACTACACGTTTTTAAGGCAATCATAGAAGGAATAGGTTTTGCTATGGTTGATGGAATGCGTATTTTAGAAAAAAGAACAAAAACTAAAATAACTGATGCATATTTATGTGGTGGTGGTAGTCAGTCAGATGAGATTTGCCAAATTATGGCCGATATAGGAGGCATTCCAATTCATCGAATGCAAACACATGAAGTAGGTTCAATAGGATCATCTCTTATAGCTTTTGTGTCATTGGGAATACATAAAAGTTATGATGAAGCTATAAAAAATATGTGTCATATAACAGATACCTTTTTGCCTAACATGATTGATCATGAGTTTTACAAAAAAATATATAGTAAAATTTATAAAAAAGTGTTTGGTAAGCTAGAACCTCTTTATAAGCAAATTATGCCTCTTATGAAAGAACGGTTTACAGAACATAATAAAAATAAAGTATTTGATTTGTAAAAAAAATTATTAAAAAAATTGAATTTTGAAAATTTACATGTTATAATGTTATTATACATAGATACGTATTATAATGTATTTACTGTTGGGTTATTTACCTTAGGAGGAGGGGTGAATGAGTGAACCTGTTATATTAACATTTGATATTGGCACTCAAAGTTTAAGGGGGATGTTGGTTTCTAAACAAGGTGCTGTTTTGGCGCTTGAGCAACATTTTTATGAGAGTGCATATATTTCATTACATCCTGGGTGGGCAGAGCAAAAGCCTAATTTTTATTACAACACACTTGCAAAAGTATCTCAAACACTAAAAGAAAAAAATAGAGAAATCTATAAAAACATAATTGGTGTAACTGTAACTTCGATTCGTGATACAGTATTATGCTTAGATGAAAACAAAAAACCACTTAGAAATATTATTTTGTGGCTCGATAAACGTGAAATAAAAAAAGCATCAGAAAAAGTTCCTTTATGGCTTCAATTTGTATTAAAATGTGCAAAAATGACAGAAACATTTGAACGGCAATTGCGTATGGCACCATATAATTGGATTATTGAAAATGAAAAAGAACTTTGGGAAAAAACAGATAAATATGTTATGCTTCCAACCTATCTTAACTACTTATTAACAGGAAATCTTAAGGATTCTGTTGCAAATATGGTTGGCTATATTCCCATGGATTACAAAAAAAGACGATGGGTAGAAGGTTTTGGTATAATGAAGTTTATTGCAAACATTGAACGCAAAAAACTTATAGACCTATGCGAAGCTGGTGATATAATTGGATATATAACTGATTCATGTGCAAGAAAAACAGGTATTCCCAAAGGTCTTCCTCTTATTGCTACCGGATCTGATAAATCTTGTGAAACCTTAGGTGTATCGGTTCGACAGCCTCACCAAGTAGCTGTTTCTTTTGGAACCGCAGTTACTATTCAAACATGTACAAAAAAATATTTTTCGCCAGCTCCATTTGCTCCTTCATATCCATCAGTTCTTAAAGATTTTTATAATGCCGAAATACAAATATATAGAGGGTATTGGATGCTTTCATGGTTTAAAAATGAACTCGCTCAAAAGGAACATTTAGAAGCTATGGTTATGGGTACTTCAATAGAAGCTATGCTCAGTAAAAAGTTGTTTTCAATTCCTGCAGGGTGTAATGGGTTAATGTTACAGCCATATTGGGGCTCAGGAGTATTAACACCAAATGCAAAAGGTGCAATTATTGGTTTTTCAGACATACACACACGCATGCATATTTATAAAGCAATTGTTGAAGGTATTGGTTTTGCAATGTATGAAGCAATGTTAACACTTCAAAAGCGTTCTAAAAATAAACTTACAGAAATTTATGTGAGCGGAGGTGGAAGCCAATCTGATGAAATATGCCAAATGATGGCAAATCTTTCGGGAGTAAAGGTTTTAAAAATGCAAACTCACGAAGCTTGTGGTATTGGTGCTTCAATAATAGCGTTCGTAGCTTTAAACGAATTTAAAAATTATGATGATGCGATTGAAAATATGTGCCACATCAGTAAGGTTTTTAAACCGGACTTGAAAGAACTTAAAGTGTATACAAAGTTATTTAATGAGGTATATCTTGAAATGTTTAATAAACTTGAACCACTTTATAAAAAGATAACACCTATATTACATGAATATCACGAATAAGTATTGGCTAAAACAAAGGGTCTATCGCATGTGACAGTCCCTTTGTTTATTAAAGTTCGTTATGTGTGATGTGATACAAACTTCCACAATTATGACATACAATCTCTAACGGATCTTTGTCGTTCTTTTTTATGTCATCTATTTCAGCTTTTCCCAAATTTCGTATTGATTGTGTATAATGTTCTTTTGAGCAAGGACAATCGAAGCGAATTTTTCTTGTTAACGCAACAGAAGGTCTAAACTCTCTAAAAAGTCCGTAAATAATGTCTTCTGCTTTTTGACCTTCAGAAAACCATTGTCCAAGAGAAGGGCAAGCACTTAACGCTCTTTCCATATTTAAAGTTAATTCAGAGTCTGTTAGCTTTGTATTTTTTTTAAGTTTTCCGCCAAAATCAGGCATCTTTTGAATAAAAAGTCCACCAGCACCAATTACACGTCCTTCTTTATCAAATTGAATACTTGTATGAAAGGCGGTGTTTATTTGTTCTGACTGGGCAAAATAATATACAAGGTCTTGGGCAATATTTTTGTTTTTAATTTCTACAACACCTGTTTGTGGTTCTGCCTTTGTTCCTTCTCTTGTTTCGGTAAATCTAGAAACAGAAAGAGTACCATTACCAAAAAATGGCTCTAAGTCCCATGACTCTAAAGGTTTAGAAAGGGGAATTGAGTTTTGAAGTAAAAAACCTCTAACATATCCTGTTGAATCTGCTTCAACAGAAAATCCCTTGCAATCGCCATCTGTTTCGTAACGCAAAGTAAGGTGTGATTTCCCTTTCATAGTGTTTATCATAAGGGCTGCACATAAAGCAGCTTGCCCCAATACATGAGTTTCTAGTATCCCTAGGTTGTGTTGGGCTCTCAGTTGATTTACAAATCGAGTACCGTTAAAAAGGGCTCCCCTAAAAAGCCCATCTTGGGCAATAAAAACGTGCATTTCGTCTTGTTCAATATTTTCAAAGTGAGTGAGTAATTCTTTATCTGTTATTTGTGCTTTAATCATACTATTATAATACTAAAAAAAACATTCTTCGTCCAGCGAATTAACTTTTTCATTTCTTAATATGAAGAGAATCTAAAAATCAATAGTGTTGACATTTATTACATTTTATAGTACTATATTAATATAGAACATAAATGGTATCCTCAAGGTGGAAGTCGTTCAAACGACTTCTTTTTTTTACTCAAGTAAGCTAACGGAGAACAATGGAGTATACAGCACTCGAAAATCAAAAATATTACACTGAATGTCAAAAAATGGTTGAGGAAATTTCTTACTCAATAGTAGAACTACATGTTGTACCAGCAAAAAATACCATAAAAGTTTCTGTTGTTATTTGTCATAAAAATAATGAATTAACAGCTGTTGGTATAAATGATTGCGCAAAAGTTCATAGATTATTATTACCCCATTTTGAAGAAGTCTTACAATCTGAAGACGTTTATATGGAAGTTACCTCTCCTGGAATGGAGCGAACTTTAAAAAACGCGGCAGAATTTTCTTTGTTTATAGGAAGAACCGTAAAGGTATGGTACACAGAAGTATCAGATTGGATTTTTGGAATTATACTGGAATCTGATGAAAAATCGGTTACAGTTAAAATAAAAGAAGGTGACGAAAAAAAATCGTTCCCTTATGAAACAATAGCAAAAGCTAAACTCTTAGTGGAGGGATAGTATGGCATCAAAGATGGCAGAAGCAATTCAACAGCTAATTCAAGACAATGGATTAACTGAAGAAGCAGTATTAAAAACAATTGAAAGCACTATTAAAGCAGCGTATAAGCGAAAATTTGGAACATCTGAAAATTGTCTAGTAGAATTTGAAGATGATTTAAGTGATGTTACGGTGTATTCTCGTAAAATGATTGTAGACGGCGTATATGATCCTGTTACAGAAATTGAACTTGAAGAAGCTCTCGAAATGAGTCCTGACTGTGAAGTAGGGGATGAAATAGACATTGTAATTGATCCAAAGGACTTTGAACGTTCTGCAATTCAAACAGGGAAACAAATTGCTCATCAATCACTCACCGAAATTCAAAAAGATACTCTCTTAGCTGAGTACAAAGAAAAAATCGGTGAAATTATGATAGGTTATTATCAACGTGAAAAGAATGGTAATATCTACCTTGATCTTGGAAAAGTTGAAGGTA
>CAYJJW010000107.1:0-7403 GCA_964370555.1 uncultured Treponemataceae bacterium
TTCCAAGTGGCATGACCATCATCTCAGAAAAAATTACCGAAATTACAGGCTCTGCCCCTGGTGCTGACGGCGGCATTATAAAGTCTGTAAAAACTGAACATATTGAAACAGAATTGCAAGGTTTGTTTGTTGCAATAGGTACTGCAGGCTCTTCAGACTTTGCAGCAAAACTTGGCCTTACTACAGGAAGTGGTAGCGATAGCGATGTACTTGTAACAAAGGAGTATGGTGCAACTGGAGTTCCTGGTATTTTTGCCGCAGGCGACTCAACGGGTGGCTTAATGCAAGTTGCAAAGGCTGTATCGGATGGAGCACATGTTTCAAAGCCTATTATTGCAGAACTAAGAGAAAAATAATAATTATTTTTGTGATTAAAAACAAACAAGCGTTGACTATTTTTACAAAATTGGGTATATTAAATATATGATATTACTGTGCGAAACATGTAATATTATATATTTAAAAAATATTTTTATCCAACGGAGTAAACAGTGGAAGAACAAGTTAAAAAAACAAAAGCAAAGTATCGTAGCGCAATTAGATCAAAACGTTTAATTAGAGAAGCATATGTATCTTTAATGCAAGAAAAAGAAGCGGATAAAATATCTGTCTCAGATATTGTTCGTTTAGCTGATTTAAATAGAGGTACTTTTTATGCACACTACACAAATCCAAATGATGTAAGAGATGAAATTGCAGATGAAATTTTTCAAAAAATAAATGAAATATTACTCAATTTTAAATTTGATAATTTTTTAACAAACCCTGCACCTGTATTTGAAAAACTTGAAGAGATTCTTACTGAAAACATGAAATTTTATAAAGAAATTATGTGTTATACTTTAACACTTGAATTCCTTGGAAAAGTTAAAGAAAGTCTTATTAATCGCATAGCAGCTGATGATTCTGTGCCAGAAAGTGTTAAAAAAGATCCTCGATTTATGGTTGATTTAAATTTCTATGCTGGTGGAATGATATCAGTGTATACTGATTTTATCCAAGGGAAATTAAATGCTACGTTACCGCAAGTGTCAACAGCGCTTTCTCATGTAACTTTTGAAGGTGCTAAAACAATTATTGCAGCACTATAATGCTATTAGAGTTTAACAATTGCAGCACTATAATGCAATTAGAGTTTAACAATTGCAGAAATGCTTGATTCTATTTTTTGTACAATGTTTTCTCTTACGTCTATATCCGTCTGAGCACTGATGTTTATTTCTTGCTTTTGACTAAAAGCTTCTGCTTCTAAGGCCAAAAAGATTTTTAATCCAAAGGTCATAGGGATGGGAGCGTTTTTTTTTGCTAAATTATAGTTTGCTTCCCCTAAAACAGTTATTTCGGTTTGTTTTGTAAAAGGGGATACAAGGTCAATTGATAAGGAAGTGTTAATTGTAACATCACCGGTATAATCATTTTTTAAGGGAAGTGTTTTATATTGGGCTTGTAACTTCCATTCCCTTTTTATTATATCTAAATACCAAGGGTAATAATTAATTTTTGCTTGTAACTTGAATGCAGTATTTTTATCAGGAAAAAATATTGGTTTTGCTTTGTATAATTCAAATGGAACTGCGGAAAATGATGCTGAAGTTATAAAAGATGCAAAAATAAGTTTTAATTCAGATGCAGCTGAAAATGAAGAAAGTAACGTGCTTTTATCAAAAAAGGATTCTCCATTTTCTAAACCTGTGGTAATAGTGATCCCTAGCTTAAGTGAGCGAATAAGACCTGTGAAATATAAAAAATTTATTTGTGGATTAAGGCTTATGTGTACTGTATCTCGAATGCTGCTATTTGTGTGGGTAAGGTAATTTAGATCGCACAAGAAAATTTGACTGTTTAATAAGAATGGTTTAAGTATTAATGAGTGTTCCATACGTAAAAAAGAAGCCGGGTTTCCTTTTGGCCTTTCAGAAAATCCTACACTGAGAATCATACTGTTTATTTGTGATTTAAAAGATAGTTCATTAATAATTGCATGAAATGTTTTTGAGGGGAAATATGAAGTTTTCATAAACCAGGAGTCATTCGCTTTTGCTTGTAAAGTAGCCATTTTCCATGCAACAGTATAATTCCCATTAATATGTACGTTTTTTAAATTAAAAGGGATAGATAATCCTAGTCCAAGAAATTGTTCTTGAGACAAAAATGATGATGTTAGTGCCGTTAGCTTTAGAAATGAAAAATCAAAATCTAATGATATAGATGTATTTCTTTTTGCTGTGTCCTTTGACGGTAGCGAGGTGATAAGTCGTTGTTGTATGCTTAGAGGAAGCTTGATAGGAGAGATAGTATTAGGTTGGGGTTTATTGAATCTAGACCAAATGCCAGAAAAAGAAAGGCTTCCGATGTGTAGTGTAATAATATTAAATGGGTTAAATTGTATAGACCATGTTTTAGCAGAAAGCTCAGAAAAACTTTTAGGAATTTCTTTGGTTTCATAAAAGAATCGGATTTGATATATGTTTGAATCTATCATTAACCCGGTGGTTAGTTTTGTTTTTTGTTCAATGCCCTGTAAATATGCTGTGCTGAAAATGAGTAACAACATAAAAAAAGATAGTATGTTTTTCATACTATCTTTTTTGTTTTTTTTTTAGGAAAAAACAGACTTTTTTAGATTTTTTTTGAAAAAAGTTTTATGCTGCAGGTTTTGACGTATTTGTAACATAGCTTTTTGAATCTGAAAAATTATCTACTGTTTTTATTAATGAGTTCCAATATTCGGCTTCACTCTTTGTTGTGTATGGGCCTACGCGAACTCTATAAAATGTAACGTCATCTTCATTTGAGTGTGTAAAAACTTCAGCAGGTATTTTTTGTGCTACTAATGCAGAACGAGCATTGTCAGCATTTGCTTTACTAACAAAGGATGCTGCTTGTACCCAGTATTGGTCAACAGGTTTTGCAGGTGTTACAACTTTTGGGGTACTGGGTTTAGGAGCAGGAGCTATTTCTTTCTTTTCGGCAACTACCTCTTGTGTTGTTGCTGGAAGTCTTGTTGCTACAGGACGAACAGATGGTTCCACAGAAGCTTTTGCTACTTCTGCAGCATTAGAAACAGCTGTTAAATCTATTGTTGTTACACCATCTTGCGAATAAACCGTTGTTTGACCTTGGCTTATTACAGTTACGTCTCCTGTTTGCATTAGCGTGTCTTGTGAGGTGTTTTGTTCAACTGCGGTAAGTGGTGTTTGCTCTTGGGGAGGAAGTTCTTTCTTGTTTGCAAGTTCAGGAGCCAGCGCAGCAGAATTTATCCATGCATCATTATTAACATCTGTAGTCATTGTTACAGATGGTGTTGTTTGCCCTGGAGAATAAATTATAAGGGTACCTAAAAATATTACCAATAAAAAAATGCCGAGAGCCGCAACAATCCATAAAATCTTTTTTTGTTCCATACATCATCCTTTCTAAAAGCAAGAATCTAGTATGCTCCGTATGTTGTGCACCAATTGTTCTTGCGTGTCAGAATTATCTACTCTATATATATCGGCATTTAATTTTTTACATTTAGAAAAGATTTCAATTTGTGACAAAAAAGTTTTAAAAAATTGCATTTTTGCTATATTATTTCGCATTTTTGCACGTTTATAACGCAAAAAAGGATTTGCTGTTACGTATAAAATGATGTTGCATTGTTTTATAACCTTAAACTTATGCAAAATTGCAGCATTAATTATATAATGAGTATCGGGATTTTCGGCGAGTTCTTTTTCAATTAATGTATTCATTTTTGGATGCAAAACAGCTTCATGTTTTTGTAAGTACTCTTTTTTTGAAAAAACTATTTTAGCAAGGTTTCGTCTGTTGAGATTTTTATTTTCATCTAAAAGGTCAAATCCTTGACTGCTTGCAATTGCGCCAAAAAGTGAAAGTATTTCTGTTTTTGATTCTTCTAGGGCAATATGCCCTAGCTTGTCGACATCAATAACGCTGTACCCTTCATTTACTAAAAAAGAGGCTGCAAGATTTTTACCTGATGCAATGGGGCCTGCAAGTCCAATAATGCGGCGGTTTTTAGCCATTAATGGAAGTCTCCCCAACTTTTTGCACTTTCTACACTTACACGAAGAGGGATCGAAAGTGTTACTGCTTTTTCCATCTCTCTTCGTATTAGATCTTCAACAGCCTTTGTGTCTTTTTCATCACATTCAATGATTAATTCATCATGTACTTGCAAAAGCATTTTTGCACTTGGAATATTCTCTGTTAATGCTTTATACACGCTAAGCATTGCAGTTTTTACAATGTCGGCAGCAGAGCCTTGAATTGGTGTATTAATGGCGATGCGCTCTGCCCCTGCCTTTTCCATTTTGTTTTTGCTTCTAATGGTTGGAATATAACGGCGACGTCCCATAATTGTTTCTACATATCCATTTTGTTCAACTTTTTCAATTGTAGAATGCATAAACTTTTGAATGCCTGAATACGTTGCAAAGTAAGATTCAATAAACTCGCTTGCGGTACTTCTTGGAATTCCAAGTTCGTTTGATAAACGGAATGCACTCATACCGTACATAACACCAAAGTTAATTGTCTTTGCCGTTCGCCGCTGTTCTGCCGTTACTTCCTCTTCTGAAATATTAAAAATGAGTGCCGCTGTTGCTCTGTGAACGTCAGTTCCTGCCATAAATGCTTTGCATAGATTTTCATCATTTGAAAGGTGTGCTAAAATTACAAGTTCAATTTGAGCATAGTCGGCTGTTACGAGCATTCTTCCTTCTGGCGCAATAAAAGCGGAACGAATACGTCTTCCAGACTCATCTCTAATAGGAATATTTTGCAAGTTAGGGTCACGGCTTGATAGTCGCCCTGTTGCCGTACCTGTTTGCATAAAACTTGTGTGTATTCTATCATTTTTATCTGCTAAAACGGGAAGGGCATCCACATAGGTAGATTTTAGTTTTGCCATTGTTCGGTAGTCCAGTATTTTTTTTGGTACCGGATGAAGGCTTGCAAGTTCTTGCAAAACATTTGTATCGGTTGAATAGCCCGTTTTTGTTTTCTTGCCAGTAGGAAGTTTTAGCTCTGTAAATAAAACTTCTTGCAATTGTTTAGTACTTGCAATATTAAACTCGTGTCCCACTAAGTCATAAATTGATTTTTCTACATCTGCGATTTCTTTTTCTAATTCCTTTGAATAATCAAATAATTTCTGTTTTTCAATTCTTATGCCTTCAAGTTCCATTTGAGTAAGAATAGGAAGAACGGGAGTTTCGAGTTCTGCATATAAGCTCATTAAATTTTCTTTTTCTAATAAGGGCTTAAAAAAATGCCATAATTGTAAGGTAAAGTCTGCATCTTCTGCAGCATAATCACATGCTGTTTCGAGTGGAACATCTAAAAACGTTTGACCTTTTGCTACAATAGTCGAAAACTCAATGCCTTTTAAGCCCAGTTTTTTTTCTGCAAGGCTTTCAAGTTTAAATGAGTCTCTTTCGGGTTGTAAAAGCCATGCTGCAATCATAGTGTCGTATACAGTACAAGTAGGAAAGCTTTCTTGTCCGTTTGTGTCTTTTAATCCATTTGAAATTAATGCTTTTAGGTCAAATTTACCGTTGTGCATTGTAAGAGCTATAGTATCGTTATAAAAAATTCTTGCAAGTTGTGCTAGGGCAAAGTCTTTAGACACCATGTCGCCTGCTAAAAGCATATCGGCTGTTTCTAGTGGAATGTAAAAAGCTTCTCCCGCTGTGTGTGAAAGAGAAAAGCCTACTAATTTTGCTGTAAAGGTATCGAGAGAACTTGTTTCGCAGTCAAAGGCTGCAAGTTTTTTTTCTAGTACCGTATCAATGAGTTTTATAAGCTCTTCTTCGCTACGGACTAAGCTGTAGTTACCCTTGTTTTCTTTTATATCGGTAAATTCAGCTTCTTCATAGCGTGGTGCATCTGTAAGAGGTGTGCTTGTGGCTCTTGGGGTAGCACTCTTTTCTTCTGTCGCGGGTTCTTTTTCTGCACTGTTAGATGTTATTCCCGCTGCAGTTAAAAACTCTTTTGCTAAACTTGGAATACCGTGTTTTTTTAATAGCTTTGCTGCTTCTTCGTAGTTTGGTGTTACCGCATAGAGGCTAGGTGTTGAATCTACAGGAACATCTTTTTTTAATTCTATAAGTGAGCGTGAAAAAAAGGCAGATTCTTTTCCTTCTATAAGTTTTTTTTGCGTTGCTCCTGTTATAGAATCTATGTTTTCATAAATTCCTTCAAGGGTTCCGTATTCTAAAATAAGTTTTGCAGCACCTTTTTTTCCTATGCCATGCACGCCTGGAATGTTGTCGGCAGTGTCGCCAACTAGTGATAAAAGGTCGAGCATAAGTTCTGGTTTTACGCCCCATTCTTCTTCTACGCCACTTGCATCAATAGACTCCCAACCGCCCATTTTATCGCTTTTTAGCATAAGGGTTGTGTCGTTTACTAGTTGCATTAAATCTTTATCGCCCGATAAAATACGACATTCTTTTCCCTCTTTTGTGCAATGATCTGCAAGCGTCGCAATTACGTCATCTGCTTCATAGTTATCGTGTACAAGTGTTTTTATACCAAGGACTTCTAATATTTCATTTATAATGGGAACTTGCGTATGTAAGTCTTCAGGAGTTTTATCTCTTGTTGCCTTGTATTGGTCATACATTTTATGCCGAAAGGTTGGTGTTTTAGGGTCAAAGGCCGCAACAAAATATTCAGCCTTTTGTTTTTGTAATAGATTTAATACATTTCTAAAAAAGCCATACACGGCAGAAACATTTTCGCCTTTGTCATTCATTAAAGGCCGGCTTATAAAAGCAAAATATGAGCGGTAAATAAGAGCATAGGAATCTAAAATATAAAGTGGTTTATTGTTCATAGTTTTAGAATACCATGAAATTGATAAAATGTACAGACAATAAAAAAGCCTTGCAAGTACACAGTGCAAGGCTTTTTAACGTTTTAAGCTTCTTTAGCTTCAAACTCTTTTAATATTTCTTTTATTTTTTCTGCTACGGGAGCTCGTCCAACAGGGCATCCTGTAGGAGGGGCATCACCTGTAGAAACACCTGCTGCAAAACCATCGCAACCTGGGTATCCACAAGCACCACAGTTTACACCAGGTAATGCTTCTCTAATTTTTAGAGCTTTTTCATCTACCGGCACATAGAAAATCTTTTGGAAAAATCCCAATAAAAATCCTAAAATTAAAGCAAGTGAAAAGGACACCGCTACAGTATAAATTATCATTTGTAAACTTTCATTCATAGTTCTGTTACCTTTCCTTACTTAATCATTCCTGCAAATCCGCCAAATGCCATAGACACTAAACCTGCTGCAATAAATAGAATTGGAGTTCCTTTTACAAAAGCAGGAACATCTGAAGATTTCATTTTTTCTCTAATTCCTGCCATAAGTACCATTGCAATCATAAA
>CAYJJW010000108.1:0-7359 GCA_964370555.1 uncultured Treponemataceae bacterium
TTAAATGATACGGAATAAAACTACTGATTTGTATCGCAATAATTGCGAGTACTACTGTTAATAAAATGCCATATAAGTTTTTCATATATTGACTATATCAAAATTTTATAATAAAATCAAATTATATTTAATTATATATATATAAGTAGGATTTATGATTGATATAAAACATCTAACATTTTTGGAAGTATGTCGGTTGAAAAATTTTACAAAGACAGCAGATGTCCTATGTATTACGCCGCCTGCAGTTTCTCAGCATATAAAGCATTTAGAAGAGGTAGATGGAGGAAAGCTTATTACATTTTCTAAAAGAAATTTTGAGTTACCCGAAAAAGGCAAGGTATTGTATAATTTTCTTTCAACTTTGCAAGTAGATTGTCAGCGTGCCGTTGAAAATATTCATAGAGAATCTGAAAAAGTTAATAGTGTTTCTTTTGGAGCTACCCTTACAATCGGTGAGTATTTGATGCCTCCTATAGTAGAAAATCTTATTAAAAAAAATGATGCATTAAAAATAAGTATGCTTGTAGATAATACAAAAGCATTACTGGATAAATTAGACCAAGGTGTTATTGAGTTTGCCCTCATAGAAGGAACATTTAATAAAAATAAATATGCTTCAAAAACGTTTAGTTCTGAACCGTTTATTGCGGTTTGCTCTTCAAAACTTTTACCTAGAAAAAGACAAAGATTTGAAAAATTATGTGCAAATCGGTTAATTGTGCGTGAAAAAGGCTCGGGAACCAGAATGGTTCTTGAACAAATACTTGAAGAAAAGAGCTTAGACTTAAATCATTTTTATGATGTTGTTGAAATTGGCAATATGAGTGCAATAAAAGAACTCGTAAAAACAGGAATCGGTATTAGCTTTTTATACAAAGCAGCCGTTACAAAAGAATTGGAGGAAGAGAGCCTTTGTGAAATTCCTATTAAAGACTTTATAGAAATGAGAGAATTTAATTTTGTATTTTTAAAGAACTCTCAATTTTCATCTGAATATATAGAGTGGTGTGAACTATTTAAAGAGTATCATAATGTACATAAATCTTATTAAGCCTTGACAAAGCAAATAGTGTAAAGTATATTCTATATATCAATACTATCTGATGTGAGGATTATATGATAAACGATAATAAACATGCACGAGATGCACAAATTTTTAAAGCTCTTTGCGATGAAAAAAGGCTAGCAGTATTGGAACTACTTCGTGATGGTGAAAAGTGTGCTTGTGTTTTAATAGATGATACAAATATAGCACAGTCAGCCTTGTCATACCATATGAAGATATTAAAAGATGCAGGAATCGTAGACTGTAGGCATGATGGAAAATTTTGCCATTATAGTTTAAGCGAGGCAGGATGTTCAGTAGCACTAAGTAGGCTTGCAAGTATTACAACTGAGAATGAGAATAAATCATGTTCATGTGAAAAAGTTCAGTGTGCAAATTGTTAGATTTTACACCTTTATTTAAAAGGTGTTTTTTTTGTTATATACATCAAAAAAAATTGATATGACTATTGACTTTTTTAAGTATATTTCATATATTTATCATATCAAAATAATTTGATATGATTTCTTTTCTTGGAGTAATATATGGATGCATTAAAAGCTGGATGGGATTTTTTTCAAGTACAAATACTCGGAATGAAATGGCTAAATGATGTTGTTGGTATGGGATTAAATGCACTTGGACTTGACATTAACGATAGAATAGGCGGGAGTATACAGTTCTTCATTTACGATGTAATAAAAATTGTAGTACTATTGTGTGCACTTATTTTTGCAATTTCATATATTCAGAGCTATTTTCCGCCTGAACGAAGTAAAAAAATACTAGGGCGTTTTAAGGGTATTGGTGCGAATATTGTTGGTGCTCTGTTAGGAACTATTACACCGTTTTGTTCTTGTTCTTCTATTCCATTATTTATTGGATTTACCAGTGCTAAACTTCCAATAGGAGTAACCTTTTCATTTTTAATATCATCTCCTATGGTAGATCTTGCAAGTTTAGTTCTTTTAATGAGTATTTTTGGAGCTCCAGTTGCTGTTCTGTACGTAATTTTTGGTTTAATTATAGCAGTTATTGGTGGAAGTTTAATCGACAAACTTAAAATGGAAAAGTATGTTGAAGAGTACATTTTAAATGCTGGTAGTGTTGATTTAGAATCTGAAACACTTACAAAAAGAGACAGAGCAGTGTATGCAAAAGAAAAAACATGGGAAACTTTTAGTAAGGTTTTTCCATACATTTTGATTGGTGTGGGAATTGGAGCCTTTATACATAACTGGATCCCTCAAGAGTTTATTGAAGGCATTTTAGGAAGCAATAATCCGTTTGGTGTAATTCTTGCAACAGTAGTTGGAATTCCAGTATATGCTGATGTGTTTGGAACTATACCAATTGCTGAAGCGTTACTCGCGAAAGGCGCTCAATTAGGAACAGTATTGGCATTTATTATGGCTGTTACAACATTGAGTTTACCGTCAATGATTATGTTAAAAAAGGCAGTAAAACCAAGACTTTTAGGAACATTTATTGCTATTTGTTTTGTTGGAATTATTTTAGTTGGATATTTATTTAATGCTATTCAACAGTTTATAGTGTAGTTACGTGTCATCCCGAGTGTAGTCGAGGGATCTTATTTCAACAAGATTCTTCGACAAGCTCATAATGACACTTTTTAGATAAAAATAACTTGAGTTAGGAGTTAGTATATGAATAAAAAAGTATTAAGAATTGTATTACCAATTGCAATGGTTTTGGTTGTTGCAGGAATTTGGATTGTGAGAAATGTAGGACAAGAAGAAGTATTGCCTGAAGTTGCAGTGCCGTTAAATATTGGTGAGTTTAATGAAGAAGCTATTTTAGCCCATAAACTACCTGCTATTGTTGACTTTGGAGCAGATTCTTGTATTCCATGTGTTGAAATGGCACCGGTGTTAGTAAAACTTAATGCAGAGCTACAAGGTAAAGCTGTTATTCACTTTGCAGATGTTTGGAAAAATCCACAAGCTGCTCGAGGGCTTCCAATTCAAGTAATTCCTACACAGCTTTTTATTAATGCAGATGGAACTCCATATACGCCAAGTGAAACAATTGCAAATACTATTCCTGGTTTTCAATATTTTAATTATCAAGACACCGGAGAACATGCGTATACTGCACATCAAGGTTAGTTTAGCAATAGAAACATCTTTTTGGCTAGCACCCTTGTTAGCTTTGTTAGCAGGAATTTTAACATCAGTTACGCCTTGCTCACTTTCATCTATTCCACTTGTGATAGGCTATGTTGGGGGAACTTCTACTGAACCTAATAAAGCTTTAAGTTTATCACTTATTTTTGCATTAGGATCTGCAATTACATTTACAGCCTTAGGCGTTGCAGCTTCTCTTGCTGGAAGTTTAATTGGAAACTCTGCAAAGTGGTGGTATATAGTTTTAGGTATTTTAATGTGTTTAATGGCTCTTCAAACATGGGAGATTTTTGAAATAATTCCATCAAGCTATTTAATGTCAAAAAACAAAAAGAAAGGTCATTTAGGCGCATTTATTGCAGGTATTTTAGGTGGTGTTTTTTCATCAGCTTGTGTAACTCCTGTTTTAATAGCTCTTTTAGCCATTGTAGCAGGTAGGGGAAACCTTGTTTGGGGAATTGTATTATTGCTCTTATATTCAATAGGACACGGTGCTTTGAGCGTTATTGCAGGTACTTCTATTGGATTAGTACAAAAACTCTCTAGCAACGAAAATTTTGGCACATGGGGAAAAGTACTTAAAATTGTAATGGGAACAGCTATATTAGCCATTGGCTTTTATATGTTTTACTTAGGATTTTAATCTTCAATAACATAGCCGTTTTGTCTTAATGATAAAACGGCTTTTTCAAAATCTTCACTTTTTGTTAAAATATAGTCAGTATTATACGTTGAAACGGCAAACACACCAATATTTTCTTTTGCAATTACACCGGTAAGTTTTGCTAAAACACCAACAAGTGAAAACTCCATTTGTCCTTGTATGCGTAGTGCTTTCCATCCTTCTTCACGCTCTAGCGTATGTTTTGGAGCATGCTCTGTTATGCAAACAAGTGATATTTCTTCATCAGTTTTTGAAAGAAATACAAAGTCATCATTAAAATTTACTTCTTTTATGTTTTCAATCTTACAAATAGTATAGTCACCATCAATTAGTTTTATATTCATACAGAAAGTATACCATAGGCACCTTTTTCAGTAAAGTGTACATAAGCCTAAAATTTCTTAATAGTACGCGCGTCCTCCAAGTGTAATAAAGCTCCCTTGCTTTGAAACAGCATTCGGTGTATAACTTTCACTAAAAAATCTATATACAGTTCCAAGCTCAATAAATACCGATATGCCATCTTTTTCAGGTGCTGAATGCATTAAAAACTCAATGCCCCCTAAAACAACAGGTTCAAGAAGCAAGGGCATAGTAAAAAACTCTTTATTTTCCATGTTTGATTGTACAGTAAAAAATGAAACTCCAAACCCAGCGCTTCCATAATATTTTAATGCTACTGTGGAAGATGCAGGTACAATTGTGCCCAATACTATGTTTTCTTGTAAACCTATAGATGCGTAATTTTTATCAATTGATGTATATCCACCTGAAATAAGCCTAGTGTGACTTCTAATAAAGAAAGATTTATTCCTATATAGAGGGAATCCAATATCTGGAAAACCACCGCTAATCTCTTTTGTAAGAATTCCACCGCCACCCATTGAAAAGCCACTGAATTTTTCAATGTTGAATCCTTCTTGAGCAAAAACTTGCCCAACAATTAATAAAAAATAAATACATAAAATAAATTTTTTCAAAACAAACTCCTTTGATTGTATAAAATTAGACAAATGTATTTTATATTATAACATTACTCAATTAAATTCAAGTAAAAAAACATATCAAAATTTTTTAATGTGTTGACAAAAAAGGAAATATAATGTATATTTATCATATCAAAAATATTTGATATGTGTCATGTAGTGACACTCTTTATTTAGTTATAGGAGTATAGTATGGGAATATTTAATTTTGGGAAGAAAAAAGAAGAAAAGGGTAGTTGCTGCACACCTCAAACTACATCATGTTGTTCAGGAGAAACAAAGCAAGAATCAAGCTGTTGCTCAAGTGAGCCAAAACAAGAAGTAAAAGCTTCTTGTGCTTGCGGAAGCGAATGTGGTATAAGCGATATTGAAAAATCGCGATTTATTGTACTTGGAGCTTGTTGTAAAAAAAGTTCTGAGTCATTCGAAAATGTTAAAAAAGCGGTAGAAGAATTAGGCCTTAGCGATGAAGTTAAAAACATTGGTGACATGGCAGAAATTGCAAAATATGGCGTAATGCAAACACCCGCTTTTGTAATTGATAGTAAGGTTGTTTCTGTTGGAAAATTAATTACTGTGGAAAGTGCTAAAGAATTAATTAATAATTCCTAATTACGAATTAAACTATAGGTTGAGTACGAAGCTATCTTAATTCAAATTATAAATCATTAAAAATCTGTGTAATTCTTGCGAATTTTTAATAAAACTTGGAGAAATTATGGAAAAAATTGATAAAACAGGTATTAGTTTTTTTGAACGATACCTTACCGTATGGGTACTACTCTGTATGGTAGTTGGTGTTTTAATTGGGAACTTTTTGCCGGTTATTCCTGAAACGTTGGCAAAATTTGAATATGCGAAGGTATCAATTCCTATTGCAATTCTTATTTGGTTAATGATATACCCAATGATGTTAAAAGTTGACTTTCAGTCAATTAAAAATGTAGGAAACAATCCTAAAGGCCTCTTTGTAACATGGATTACTAACTGGCTTATTAAACCATTCACCATGTTTGGTATTGCTTGGTTGTTCTTTTATGTAATTTTTAAGAACCTTATTCCAGCTCACCTTGCACAAGATTATCTTTCTGGTGCAGTTCTCTTAGGAGCAGCTCCTTGTACGGCTATGGTATTTGTTTGGTCACATTTAACAAAGGGAAATCCAGCCTATACTGTTGTACAAGTTGCAACAAATGACCTTATTATTTTAATTGCTTTTACACCAATTGTAGCGCTTTTATTGGGTGTAGTAGGGGTTACAGTTCCTTGGGCAACACTTATTTTATCTGTTGTGCTCTTTGTTGTAGTTCCTTTAAGCTTAGGTATAATAACTAGAACCTATGTTATTAAAAAACATGGTCTTGATTACTTAAATAATACTTTTATTCCAAAGTTTGGAAATATTACTATAATTGGGCTATTATTAACCTTAGTAATAATCTTTTCACAACAAGGGGATGTTATTTTAAGTAACCCTCTTCACATTGTGTTAATAGCAATTCCTTTAACAATACAAACGGTGTTGATTTTTTCTATTGCATATTTTTCAAGTAAGGCATTAAAATTGCCACACGATATTGCAGGTCCAGCAGGCATGATTGGTGCATCGAACTTTTTTGAGCTTTCGGTAGCTGTTGCAATTTCACTTTTTGGTACCGATAGCCCTGTAGCACTTGCAACTATTGTTGGTGTATTGGTAGAAGTTCCTGTGATGTTAATGTTAGTAAAGTTTGCAAATAATACAAAAGGATGGTTTAAATAATGGGTTGTAGAAGTTCAGAATGTGCATGTCCTAAAACAACATGCCCTAATCACGGAAAATGTTGTGACTGTGTAGTAAAACACAAAAATACCGATAGTTTACCGTTTTGTCTTTTTTTAGACAATGAAGGTGACAAGAGCATTCCAAATTACTTTAAGAAGTTAAAAAAACGCTTCGAAGGTTAAATTTTCTAGCTAGACTAACATTGTGTTTAGACTCTATACTTATTATAAGACAAAAAAATTAATAGGAGTGTGAACATGACTTGTCAAAACAAAAGGCCTTGCCCATGTCCAAATACAACATGTGAAAATCATGCAGTATGTTGTAACTGTGTTGCAAGACATAAAGAAGCAGGTAATTTGCCATTTTGCCTTCGAGATTTAACGGAAGTTAAAAAATAGGTAGTAGGGAGGTTTGATTGTAATAATCAAACCTCTTTTTTATTCAAAAACTAATTGTTCTAAATTAATAGATGATGTTTCTTTTGTAATATTAACAACACATCCTGTTCTTAAATAGTACAGAACGCAAGAAATATCTTCTATCGCTTTATTATACATTTTTGCCACTGCAAGCCTATAAGCTGCAAGTTGAGGAACATGATGCGAAGGATTTTCTACAGAGTCTGTTTTATAATCTAATATAATAATTTGTCCATTTTCTTTTTCATAGATTAAATCTATTTGTCCCTTTATTATAATTTTTTTACTTTCTGATTTTTTTACTAAGAGCTTAAAATCATGTTCAAC
>CAYJJW010000109.1:0-7317 GCA_964370555.1 uncultured Treponemataceae bacterium
ACCAGACTGTATCGTTACAACGATACTATCATCCCCAATGTTTTCTAACATTGATCTTACTGCAGGCAATTCGCACACCGTATCATCTACGATATAAATTTTTCTTCCAGAGGTGTCCTTTGTGATTTGCGTTAATGATTCTGCTGAATCATAAAATATAATGTTTGTTTTTTCAGTTCCTATATGTATAGGTGGGTAGGGTATGTGTATTGTTTTCATACCCCCTATTCTAATATGTTTCGTCATACATTGCAAGGAAGTCAGCTATAACTTCATCAACTCTTTTTATTTCACGCTCTAAAATTCGCTCATAATTTAAGTCACCAGTATTTATTCTAAAAGATTCATCTTCCATGTTTTGAATACCACTTAAATTTATAAAATAAAACTTACCTTGGTTTGCTTTTTCTGCCCACAACTTTGCTTCTTTCCAGTAGTAAAGCCCTGCAACATAACAACTTCTGGCTGTTTCTAAATCACGTAAATACTCTTCTTTCCAAGGGGCATCATAAAAGTATGCTACTTGCTTATCCCAGTAGCGCCCTAATCTCATGTGTTGTTCAATTAGCTTTAAGTTTACATGCATCATAAAAAGATATCGATACTTTTCCCAATCTTCTTCATTAGAAATATGGGTAAGGGCAAATTGCGGATTTGCAAAATCTGCAGCTACAGCTCTTTCAAGCCAATATATATTTTCCATAACATCATCTGGATATTGTTGGTAGTGTACGTGGTATAAATTATAGTACTGCTCCTTAAAACTCACAGCAAAAGAACTAAAGAGCAATACTATAAAAAGGAGGAGCAAAGTAGCTATGCTACACTTTGTAAAGCATTTTAACTTTGCACTAAAAATGAAAAAACTCATATTTTATTATCGGATTATTTTAAAAATGTATAAGACTTTATAAAATCTTTTCTACGTAGGACCAAACAATTTCTGCAATTTCTTCTTGGCTTTGGGAAGCGTCTATGTAGGCAATTTTCATAGATGTACTTCCATCTTTAATCATTTCTTCGTAGCGCTTAAAAACTTTCTCATATTCAGCATGGGTGCTTTCTAAAAAGTCAAGTTTTTCATAAATTTCAGCTTCCCCGCGGTTTTGTGCACGTTTTAATGAATCTTTAGGGTTAATATCAAAATAGATTACAAGTTCAGGTAACGGAAAATCATCATTCAAAGTTGCAGGAAGCACAGAGCCACACGTGACGCCTTGGTATGCAAGGTTTGAAAAAAGGTATCGGTCGCATACACAAAGTTCGCCCTTATTACAGCGTTCAATTATGCCGTCTTTTCCATACAAATGTTCTGCTCTGTCTGCTGCAAAAAGGTGTACAACGGTTGTAGGATGTGCTTCTATTTCACCCTTAAGTATGCTTCTCAAAAATTTTCCTGTGTGTAAGGTTGTAGGCTCGGCGGTAAAAAAAGCTTTCTTTATCTGTATGCTTTCACTTGCGTTTGCAAAATGTTCTTCTTTTTGTGAGTAAAAAGATCTTTCAGTGTTTTGTACGGTATCAAAAGTTTCACCGGTAACTGACATTGACTCATCTTTATAGAAAAAACGTTCGGAAAGTTTTTTTTCGAGTAATTGTAATTGTGTTGACTTTCCCGAGCCGTCTATTCCTTCAAAAACAATAAAATTTGAAAGGGTTTGTTTGAGAGGAATGGTATTTTTTGTGTCAGCGCTACTATATTCTCTTACATACATATTTACAATTTATATCATATCTTTTTCCCTTTGTATAGGGTTAATTTCTTTTTTACCTCTAATTTTTTACACTTATATCTATGAAATTATTTGATTTTCTGCTATTATGTATAGTGGATAAATATGAAAAAATCTGCATATGCATATTCTGTCAGTATTATATTTCTCATTTCATTAATTAGTGTTGTTTCACTTCTTGTGCGCCCATTAATTAATACTATTTCATCTAAATTGGAACAGGTACAGAACTCATATATATCTCTATTAGAAGAATCTATAGGTTTGTCTGTGTCTTACGATTCTCTTTCGCCTTCTATTTTTTCAGGGATTCGAATGGCAAATATAGAAGTTTTTGATGTAGACGATACTGGTTCGAGTGTATCTATCGACTCAATAAAACTGCAGTGGAATATATTAAAGCTTTTTAGTGAAGATCCGACGGATGCTTTGGGTAATCTCATTATTACAGGTTTTAAGGTCGATTATAATTATCTTGAAGAAAATGGTGTAGTTCAAAAAATACTGGAAGCAACGCAATCATCTTCTGGGGATCCTGTGGATGAAACGGTGCTTTTAGAGGAGAATGATCAAGCAATCGAAGAAGAGCTACGTGAAACTATTATTAATGTTATTAATCCTATTTTTTCTTTACCTATCGATGTTCAGTTAAAAAATACTACTTTAACGTATTCAGGTGAAACATTAGATGCTCAAGTATATTTTTCTAAAATAAACATCTTTGATCAATCTTCAAAAGAATATATAAACCTTTCTTTATCTGGGAGAGTAATGATAGGAGCAAAAGAAGATTTTGAATCTTTTGGCGATTTAGCGATTGCTGTTGGTATAAATGGGAGAATTACCAATGAGTTAGAAAATAGCTTTGCACAAATAAATATTTCATCAATACAAGACTCCGATTATATAATTCAAAAGCTTGATATGCATACTTCATATGCAAATAGAACACTAACGCTTGTTGCTATGCAAAATGTGCTTCCATTTTCAATTGAAACAATATGCAATTTTTCTTCTAATCAACTTAGCGTAGCTTTTAATGCTGAAAACTTTGAACCATTTAGTTTAATTTCATACCAAGGTACAAATGAACTATTGCAAGACTTACAGGGCACTGCAATAAGTGGGGCGTATACGTTTAATTATCATTGGGATACTCAAGATATTTCATACGATGTAAAAGGCTCAACACTTCTTTCTGAGAATATAGTGGGAGAAGCGATTAACGTACAGTATGTATTGTATGGAGATGAAAGTACTCTTGCAATAGAAAGTTTTGAGGTGGTATCAAAAACTATTTCTGCAGAATATACAGGAAATCTTGCCCTAGAAACACTTATACCACAAGGAATACTAACTATTAATTCAATTACTGTTCCCAGTGGTAATACCTTGTCAAGTGAAATTTTCCTAGATTCTCTTGGTAATGAATTATTAATTTTTGCCCCACAAGTGCATTTAGGTGATAAAACCCTTACAGCATTTCACTTAGACGTAATTAGAAATAATGATTCTTTAGATTTTAGTTTTGAAATATCAGATTACTCCAGAACGGAAGCATCAAATCCCGGTGTTATTTCTGCCAATGGTAGTTATGTTTTTACCGAAAACCCATTTTTTCAAATCGAAGTACTGAGTGATAGTCTCTACTTAGGATCAATTACCGAAATGTTATTATGGTATTTACCGAATGAACAAGCCCAAGCAGTGGAACTTATAAATGATACCGTAGCCCCTTATATTTTTTCTTTTAATGCATTTTTTTCAACTGATTTAAACTCTTATTCGTATAGCTTACCGTATGCAATTATAGCAAATACACAACGCGATGATGAATTATTATTGTTTTCTGCCAATGGAAATGAATCGCTTTTTCAACTTCCTAGCTTTAATCTTTTAGCAGGCGGTCAATCAATTCAGCTGGATGCAAGTGCCGATTTAGGAGATTTAAACTCTGAGATATTCTTTAACTCATCAGTTTTTGTAAACTCAATTCCCTACGCTTTTTCAGGGGTATTTATGCCAAATCAATATATTACTGTTTCAGGTGATTATGGCTTAAATGTATCTATGAATTTTTTAGGGAATCAAGCGTTTTCTGCAGTGGCTCAAACACAATCTTTGCCTATAGCATTTGATAACATACTCCTTTCACTGTCATTTGATACGGCAATTGAATATAGCCGTTCTACTGATTGGTTAGCTACCATAAGTGCATTAAATATTGAAAGTGTATCATCTACAAGTATATTAAATCCTAGGGTTAGCTTTATAGGAAATGTAAATCCAAATGGCGCTTTTTTTGACAGGGTAATATACTCAGATGATTTATCAACGCTTGAGGGTATTCTAGCTTCATCATGGAATATAAACAATAGTATACTTGAAAATCTTACCTTTAATGTTTCTTTAGAAGATTCCTTTTCAAATGAAAAATATGAAGCAAATATTGAAGCATTTAACCTTACCGGATCTGCATTTTCAGATAATGATTTTTTAGAAAACATGTTTTTTTCTGCAGATGCACTTATACAAGATTCTCCATCGGGTAGGTTTGCAAATTTTCAAACAGAAAACAATGTGATAAATGCACAATTTACCGCACAGGGATCATTATCAAATCCTTCTGCTACATTGTTTGTTGATAATGCGTCGTTCTTATTAGGACCACAAAAAACAATGTTTTCGGGTAGTATTATCCTTGAAGATTCTAACATTACTGCAAATGATGTAGATATAGTTTTGGGGGATATGGCTGTTGAAAATATTAATGGTTCTGTTTCAATTAATGATTTTGAGGGAAATTTGTCTGCTGTTGTTGCAGGAAGCTTAGGTTCTGATGCTACATTTTCAAAAAAGACATTTTACAGTCCTGTTACACTTTCTTTAACTTCATTAATTGACAATGCAAATCTACCTTTAAATGAAAAATCCTTTGAACTAAGTCTTGTTTTGAATAAAATTACCTCTACATTTATTCCGGAACTTGAAAACTATTCATTTAATCTCGTTAGAATACCCGGTAGGTACGATTTTAATGCTGGAATTAATTCAGAATTGCAAGGTTATTTACTTGATTCAGGAGAAATAAATATTAGTGCAAAAGAAGGTTTCTTTGTGCAATTTGAAGGATCTGGCATTGTAGAAAATTCTGAACTCTTAATGTATTTGGATGATATTTATACCGATGCAAGTTATTTTAGTAATCTTGTTGATTTATCGGTATTTTCACTCCATTCAGGAATCGTTGAAGGATCTGGAACCTTAACAGGACCTCTTTCAGATTTACAAATTAACGCGGAATTATTAGGTACAAATATGGAAGTAAGCATTCCTGACTTTGTTAATGAACATTTGATATGCGAAAGTTTTCCAGTTACAGTTAATGAAAATATTTTTTCATCACAAAATGCTTACTTTGTTGCACAAGAAACACAAACAGGTGTCGATTTAGATATTGAACTATCGTTAGAGCAACTAATATTTACCTATCTTTCTTTACATGTAGCAACGCTTGATGATAATTTTGTTTTAGGGCGATATTGGATGCCCTATGGATCTTTTGAAGGTTTAGCAACGGTAGATTTAAACATTTATCTTGGCTCTGATTTATTAGAGGTGACAGGGGATATAAATGCAAAAGATCTTGAAGCAATAATTACCTTAGCCGATGAAGCTGATGTAGAGGCCTTAAATGAAGAATCGTCAGGTGATGTTGTTGTAGATTTATATCTCACAATAGATAACCAATCACAGTTATATTTCCCTTCAAAGTCTAACCCACTTATACGGGGACTGGTAAATCAAACAGAACCTCTTATTGTTCAACTCGATTCCCGGTATGAAACATCTCTCATTTCTGGAGAGTTTGACATGCGTGGAGGAGAAATATTATATTTAAACAGAACTTTTTTTGCACGTGATGCCAGTGCTGTGTTTAATGAAAGTATTGAAGAGTTTGACCCTAGATTAACAGCAAGTGCAGAAATACGAGAGCGAGATGTAAATGGAGACCCTGTAAGAATTATTTTGTCAATTGAAAATCAACGTTTAAGCCAACTTGATCCAAGTTTTGACTCAATTCCAAACATGAGTGAGCAAGATATAATGACTCTTTTAGGGCAAGTGTTTTTAGGGTCTTCAGAAGAAATTAATCCTATTGCCATTTTGGGAGGGCTATTAGATTATGGAACCCAATTTGCAGTATTTAGAGGAATTGAAGATTCTGCACGAGATTTCTTAAATGTAGATATTTTTTCTCTTCGTTCTATGTTTATACAAAATGCAATATTAAATGAGGTAGATACTACCGCAACAGATACAGAAACCGGTACTACCACTGGAACATTAACGGTAGGGGATATATTAGACAGCACAACGATATATATTGGTAAGTTCTTAAATGAAACGCTTTATGCCGATGCAATGGTAAGCTTAGTATATGATGAAGAACGTCAAGATTTAGGGCTGGGGGGGCTTGTCTTTCAACCCGAATTTGGGTTAGAATTACCTTCACCGTTTGCAACAATTCGTTGGGGTATTGCCCCCGATTTAACAACGGACTGGAATCTATTGGTACCATTTACGTCCATTAGTCTTTCCTGGAAATTTGATTTATAGGCTTAGCTAAAGTTTGGAGGCTTTATGATAAATAAAAAGGTTATATTATTACTTCTATGTGTAATATTGTGTGTGCAAGGAGTATTTGCTCAAACATCAGAAGATTGGTATTATAATAAGGAAATTGTTGATATTCAATTTAATGGATTAAACTCTGTAGATCCTCTTGATTTAGAGAGTATCGTGTCAACTTTTTATGGACAAAATTTTACCGATGAGATTTATGCAGAGATCCTAAATAGAATTTATGCATTAGAATACTTCGAAGACATTATTCCTACAGCAGTTCCTGCAAATCCTCAAAGTAGTGCGGTAGTTTTAGAGTTTGATGTTGTTGAACGTCCGATAATTACAAACATTGTTTTTTCAGGAAATAAACAAATTCGATATGGAGAATTGCTCGATGCAATTTCAGTTTCAAAAAACGATATTTACATTGAAAGCAATGTAATCGTTGATGAAAGACAAATCCGCGATTATTATTTTAAACAAGGGTACACAAATATAAAAGTTTCCAGTGAAACAACACAAACAGATGATGGCATTGAAGTTACTTTTTTAATTAGTGAAGGACTTTCAACCGTAATAACGGCTATTCAATTTCAAGGTAATACCATTGCCTCTGAGCAAACGCTAAAAAGAAATCTTCAGCTTAAAGAAGTTGGCTTGTTTCAAAAAGGAGCCTTTCAAGAAGCAATGTTAGAACAAGATAAACAAGCTATTATGTTTTTTTATCAATCTAGAGGATACGTGGATGCTATCATTGATGATGTAGTTCGTGATATACAATATAACGCAGAAGAGGATAGAGACGAATTAACGCTTACATTTATTATCGCAGAAGGGCAACAATATTATTTTATTGGTCTTACAACAGAAGGTAATGTAGTTTTTTCTAATGAAGAATTGCTTAGTTTAGTAAACTTAGATGTTGGCGATGTTTTTAATCAAATACGTTTTCAAGAAG
>CAYJJW010000110.1:0-2693 GCA_964370555.1 uncultured Treponemataceae bacterium
ATTATGTAGGCTTACTGTGGCTATTGTTATGTCGCTATTAATTGTTGCCACTGAGTTTACAGAGCGAACTAAGGATTGTGATTGCTCTTTTGCATGTTTAACCACGTCACCACTAATACTAAATGATATACTTGCTTGTGGTTTTACTGTCCATAATGCATTGCATGATGTAAAAAGTAGTATAAATACTGTAAATGCTATTGCAAACAATGACTTTTGTTTCATATTTCCCTCCAATACTTTTTCGCATTAATAACGTAATAAGTATGTTGCGTAATGATATTTTTTAACAATTTTTTTAAATCTTTATGATGAAAGCGAATAAAAAATGCCTTTTCACACATAATACTAATAACAGTATAACACATTCATATTTTTTTTTCAATTTTATTTTACTTTATCATAAAAAAAATTACATAAAAACTACTTATAACTATAATCTCAAAATGATAATGCAAGAACAAGAGAATTTACCAATTTGAATTGAGAATTCCCTTGTATTTTTTCTATATTTATTGTATTCTATATATATAAACTATAGTTTTAGTATTAGGAGCAAAATCCATGGCAGACATCAATCAACAATTTCAAATTGTAACGTTTCAACTCGGAAATGAACTATATGGAGTTGACATTTTGGACGTAAAGGAAATCGTTAAGGCTCAAGAAATTAGGCCAATTCCACACGCCCCTATGTACATTGAAGGTATTTTTAACTTGCGTGGAGAAGTTATTCCTATCATGAACCTTCATAAAAGATTTAACATTGAGCGATTAGTTTATGAAACCGAAATTGAAGAAGAACTAAACAGAGGTTTTATTATCTTAAACATTGACGGTTTAAAAATAAGTATCATAATTGATAAGGTATCCAGAGTTATCACCATTAATTCAACAGATGTAAAACCACCTCCACATATGTTAACAGGAATTGGTTCTGAATACATCCACGGAATTGTCGAAGATAAAAACGGTTATTTAATTCTCCTTGATATACGAAAGTTATTTGATTCAACAGACTTACAAAGATTACTGGGCTATGGATCATAATGGATATAAAGACTTTTAGTTCAACCATACGTAGAAAAGAAATGGATGCAGTACTCACATGTATGGTTGAAGAAAAAATAGGCCCGGGTGAGTTAAATACACGACTTATTCAAAAGGCAAAAGAAATTTTTTCAGTTTCTGGTGCAGTTGCATTTAGAAGTCCTTCTACTGCATTAAAACATGCATTAAAAGCCATAGATCTTCCAAAAGAAAGTGGCATAATACTTTCAGCACTTGCCCCATCATGGCAATATTATTCTGTAATTGAACTAGGATACAAACCTATTATTGTTGATGTTTCAAGCGAAACAGGATTAGTAACCGCAGAATCTGTACAAGAAGGTATTCAAAATGGGGGGCGATTACTATTACTTCATGAATCACTTGGGCAAGTTCCCAATTTTACCGCCTTACTTGAATTAAATATTCCAATTATTGAAGATATCTCACAAAATGCAGGTGCAACTTTTGAAGAAAAACATGTAGGTAAATTTGGAACTTTTGCAATACTTGGATTGGAACAAGATGATGTTATTACAGCTGGTGGTGGAGCGCTACTTATTGCGGGGCAAAGCAGAAACTGGACAGTATTAAAAAACACCGTTGAAAACGCACCAAAAACTGATTTAATGCCAGATATTAATGCAGCATTAGGATTCATTCAAGTAAAGGAATTTACCCGAAATGAAGATGTGCGAAAACAATTATATGCAGGATATCTACGATCTCTTATGCAAGGCAAGCACAAAAGTTTTACACAACAAACCGATATTGCAATAGCAACAGTGTACTCTTTTCCTGTTATTTTGGCAGGAAGTTTTAAAGATGTAAAACAATATGCAGCAAAAAAAGGTATTGAAGTAAGACTTGCTTTTGAAGATTCTATTGCTACGCTTTTTGAAGAAGAATGTACACATTGCACAAATGCTAATGCATTAGCTTTGCGCTGTGCTCTTTTCCCGCTATACCCAAGACTCGGGGGATCTAAATCAGAAAAAATCATTAAGGTTTTGGCAACGTTACCGTAAGCCATTTTTGATGAGGATGTATCAGTGAAGACTTGCATAGTAGTGGTAAACGTATTTAATCAAGCCGCAAAAAATCTCGTTAGTGACATTGAACTTTTTTTAAGTTCGAGAGAATTTGATGTCGTTCTTGTTAATTATAACGGAGACAATAAACCATTTCCTGATATTGAGTTTGACTTTGCAATAAGCTTAGGTGGAGACGGAACAGTACTATACGTCAGTAGACAATGTATGCACAAAAAAAAGCCAATCTTTCCAATAAATTTTGGGGAGTTTGGTTTTATTGCAGGTGTAAAACCCGAACACTGGAAAAATTCATTAAATGATTTTTTAACTAAAAAGCTTTTACCAACAAAAAGAACAGCCCTTTTTATTGAAATAATTAGAAACAAGAAAAAAATATATAAAGCTCATGCTTTAAATGAGGTAGTGCTTACTTCAAAAATTGCAATGAAAACAATTGCATTAAATGTTGAAGCAAACGATACTCACTTTGGAAAGTTTAAAGGGGATGGTCTTATTTTAGCTACCCCTACAGGTTCAACAGCTTATTCTGTTGCAGCAGGAGGTCCTGTAGTAGACCCTACCATGGATGTGATAGTCTTTAATCCAGTC
>CAYJJW010000110.1:2703-7284 GCA_964370555.1 uncultured Treponemataceae bacterium
AATTGTTGATCCTACACTAGATGCAATAGTTTTTACCCCTGTTTCTCCTTTTTCACTTTCAACAAGGCCTTTAGTTTTATCGGGTAAAACAATATTTAAAATTGAAGTACTCCCTTCCAGAAATACACATTTTATGGTATCATGTGATGGTCAAGTTCATTCAGATATAGAAATAGGAGACATTGTAGTTGTAAAACAATCTACAAGCAAATGCTTGTTAATTGGATGCAATGCAGAGGTTTTTTATTCGGCTTTACGCTCAAAATTTCACTGGTCAGGAGGTCCCTTTGCTTGAGGATATTAGCATAAAAGATTTTGCACTCATAGATTCTGCTACACTAGAATTTTCAGATGGGTTTACGGTTCTCAGTGGTGAAACGGGAGCCGGTAAATCTATATTAATTGGTGCAATTTCATTTTTACTGGGTAGCAAAGGCGGAACAGAACTCATTCGTAGTGGCGCTTCAGAAGCAAAAGTAAGTGGAACTATATATATAAAAGACACAAACACTCATGCCTTACAGTGGCTTGAAGAACATAGTATAGAAAGTGATAACGGAAGAATTTTATTACGTCGTCTAGTACGTGAAAGTGGTAAAACTGCCGCTTGGGTACAAGACACACCGGTTACACGAACAGAACTAGCGGAACTTACTTCATCTCTCATAGATATTCATGGGCAACATGAGCACCAATCACTCATGAGAATAGCAGAACATAGACGTTTTTTAGACTCTTATGCAGGCATTGAAGATGAAGTAGCTTCCTTTACAAGTGAGTATGCGAAACTCGTCGAAAAACGTCAATTACTATCTGAAATAGATATTTCTGACTCAAGAAAATCTGAAAAAATTGAACTTTTAACCTTTGCAATTCAAGAAATTGAAGATGCAAAAATTAAAGAAGGGGAAGATGTAGACCTTACCCAAGAAGAAAATAGACTTTCACAATATGAGCGCTTATACCAAGAAATTGATAGTTTTTCTTCACTAATAATGGCTCAGGATTCCATTAATGGTTTAAATGCTCTTTCTGTAATAAAAAAAGCAAGTGGAAATCTTTCAAGTGCATCAGCCATGGACTCAACACTTGAAAATCTGTCAACAAGGGCAGAAAGCGTTTTTTATGAATTATCTGATATTGCAGAAGAGGTTAGAAGCTATACTGATTCACTTGTTTTTGACCCAAACAGACTAGAAGAAGTGCAGGAAAGATTAGCGCTACTTTTTAAGCTTAAAAAGAAATATGCAAGCTCTAGTCAAGATGGATTAACAGAAGTAATTACCTACTGTGAAAAAGCCAAACAACAACTAGAACAACTTTCACTCGGAGAAACAAACAGAAAAGCATTGCAAGATGCTATCACTGAGCTTGAAAGAATAGTCTACACAAAAGCAAAAGAAATATCAAATAAACGTAGAGCAGCTGCAGAAAAAATGTCCCAAGCTGTTGAAAATGTGTTAATTCACTTAGGTATGAAAGGAACAAAGTTTTTTGTTCAAATAGAGCAAAAAAAGGCAGTTTCAGATGATCAAAAATGTGGACCATACGGTATTGATGATATCGAATTTTTAATTTCACCAAACCCCGGAACTCCTGCAAAACCACTGGCAAAAATTGCTTCAGGTGGTGAACTTTCACGCGTGATGCTCAGCCTTAAAACAGTTCTTGATCGATCAGATACAACAGGAACACTCATTTTTGATGAAATTGATACAGGAATTGGTGGAGAAGTATCTGTTGCCGTTGGTAAACATTTAAAGCTTTTAGCAAACGGAAGACAAATTTTATGCATTACACATCTTGCCTCCATAGCAGTTTATGCCGATACTCAAATAAAGATAGAAAAATCTGTACAAAGTGGCAAAACTGCAACTCAAGTTCGAGTTATAGAAGGTGACAATAGAGTAGAAGAAATTGCTAGAATGTTATCGGGAGATACTATAAATCCTGCTTCGATAGAACATGCTCGTACCTTGTTAATGAATTATGGAGATAAATAATAATGGCAAAAATTACTGAGAATAGTAGAAATCAATTTACAGCGAAAATGACTCCACACAAAGAGGCAATTGATAAAATTCTTGAAAAAGAAAAAAACACACTTGCCACTCTTCATAAAAATGATCCACATAATGGGTATAAAAATATAATGCTTGCAGAAGATATGATTCATGCATCTACCATTTATGTAATTATTAATAATCTTTCTCTAGAGCTCTTAGACACCAAAAATACCGATGCGTTAAATGAAGGAAGAAAAATACTTTATAAGGCAATTATTTATTTAGAGGACACAGTATCAAACATGATAGATGCTGCCTATAATGAATATGAAGATAGAGTTGAACTTATTTCTAATATGCCGTTAGATAAACGCTATCAATTAGTTAGAAAGATTGGACTTGCAATACGGTTAATTATTGATGGATTTGGAGACAATACTAAATGGAAGTGGTCTTTTGTAGAACTTGAAGGACGATTTGCTACAATAGCAAAAAATCTTCTTGATTTAAAGGAAGTATCAAAAATTTACTTCGATCCAAGAAATCCTGAGTATGATATTGCTGTATATTATTTACGTCTTGTAAAAAAACTTTTAGGGCAATCAGCTGATGGATACAGAGACCGATACGAACTTTCAACACACCGTTTAGATGATATTCGCCTTGCAATAAATTATCTTGCAGCACAACGACGCATACACATCTTGCTTGGTGAAAGTGCAGAAGCCGAAGAAGTTAAGAAAAAAGCCTTAGTATGGAAGTCAAAAATGGAAATTGACCAAAAGAAAGGAATTAGTAAGTAACAACTATAGTGTTAAGTTACAGACATGCCTTTCATGCAGGCAATAAAGCAGATATTTTTAAGCACTCAGTTTTAACCCTTTTAGTTTCACACTTTAAGCAAAAAGAGACTCCCTTTACCTATGTAGACACGCATGCAGGATGCGGTGTATATAATTTACAAGATGAATGGGCTTTAAAAACAGGTGAAGCAAAAGATGGCATTGAAACCTTTTTAAAAACAATTAAAAATGAATCTATTCCTGAAGTACTTACACCCTATGTTACACTTTGTAATGATTTTATAAAAAATAATCAATATGCAGGGTCTCCTGAAGTTGTTAGAAGTTTAGCACGCACTCAAGATTCACTAGTCTTAAGTGAATTACAAAAAGCTGATTATGACACCCTTAATTATGCAATGTATAAAGACAAACGTGTACATGTTCATAATAGAAACGGTTTTGAAATGTTAAAAGCCCTCTCCTTTCCACAAAGAACTTTAGTACTAATTGATCCTAGCTACGAAACTGATGACGATTATACAAAACTTATTGATGCTGTAAGACTATTTTATAAAAAATGTTCTACTGCAACAATAGTAGTGTGGTATCCTCTCGTGAACAGGCGAGAAAGCGAAACTGAAACTCTTAAAAGGGAACTATCAGAAATTGTTGAAATGGATGAAAAATTTAGTTTTGTAGAACATTGCTTTAAAGAAAAAACTGATAGTGACTTTGGCATGTACGGCTCAGGAATGGCAATAATTAATCCACCCTGGCTATACACAAAAGAAATTGACAGGATGTCAATTTTTACGTCATTAATTTAACATCATCCGATCGTTTACAGCGCCATCATCACTTTCACTTTCGAACTTTTTAAGCAAATCTGAAACTTCAAGCTTTTTCTTTTCTTCGCCTTTTACGTCGTAAATAATTCTGCCTTCGTGCATCATTATGAGGCGATTTCCATATTGAATTGCGTGCCTCATGTTATGCGTTACCATAAAGGCTGTAAGTTTTTCTTGAGTAATAATTTCATCTGTTAAGTCTAAAACTTTTTTTGCAGTTTTTGGGTCTAGGGCTGCAGTGTGTTCATCAAGTAAAAGAAGTTTAGGATGCTTTAATGTTGCCATTAAAAGCGTAAGCGCTTGTCTTTGCCCTCCAGATAGAAGACCAACTTTTGATGCCATACGATTTTCGAGGCCTAGATCTAAGTGGGAAAGCCGCTCTTTATACATGTCTTTTTCATCATGTGTAATTCCCCATGAAAAGCCACGTTTTTTTCCGCGCCTGTATGCAAATGCTAGGTTTTCTTGAATTTGCATGTTCGCTGCAGTTCCCATCATTGGGTCTTGAAAAACTCGCCCTAAAAACTCAGCGCGTTTAAACTCTTTTTTATTGGTTAGATTTATTCCATCAAGAATAACTTCTCCAGAATCGACCGTGTAAACGCCTGAAATTAAGTTTAGTAATGTAGACTTACCAGCCCCATTACCACCAATGATGGTTACAAAGTCGCCTGGCTCTAAGTGTAAATCTATACCCTTTATAGCATGTTTTTCTGTAATTGTTCCAGGATTAAATGTTTTTGTTATATTTGTAAGTTTAAGCATTTGATCCTCCATTTTCTTTTGTTAAAACTTGTACCTTTTTTCGAGGCATTGCAGCTTGAATAACTGGAACTGAAAGAGCAAGTGCTACTATGATAGCAGTTAATAATTTTAAGTCTGTTGACTTTAATCCTAGTTGTAATACTACCGCAATGATAATTCTATATACAATTGAACCTA
>CAYJJW010000111.1:0-7197 GCA_964370555.1 uncultured Treponemataceae bacterium
ATATAAATAAGACATATAATAAAAGTACAACTATTTGTGCAATATAAACCATGAAATAAACTCCTTATATAACAGTATAAAAAAGGCGACCTTTTGGCCGCCATAATTTTACTCAAGATTGAGTTTGTTTTTTAGTATGTACCATGTTGCAAAATAAAACCCTGCAGTTAATAGTGCTAAAACCCCACCGCCTGCATACATAATTGGCATAATGTAGGTAAATACCATATTCTCTGCAATAGTCTGTAGTGATATCATTACTGCCACAAATAGTACTTGGAAAACTGTTCCCAACACAATATTTATTCCAATGTATACCAAGAATGAACGAACAAATTTGCTTTTATTTGAAAGGTGTCCAACAGCAAGCGAGAAGTAAATAGTTAGTAAAAAATATACAAAGCTTACTATGCCTAAAAGCGTATATACTGCAATAAGGTGTGTAAAAGATACACCAAAATAATCACTGAATTGCATAAAGGCATCTCTAAGTATTTCAAAATGCAAAACAGAGTAAAACATCATGCGTAGTTCATTTTGGGTAACGAAAACAACAAAAAATGAAAGCATAAGAACACATGAATTAGCTAGTCCTAATGCAAAGGTTGATACAAGTTTAGATATTAGATGAGTATGCACTGAAACAGGAAGCGTAAACATGAGGTAGCCTTCACTTCCGAGAAGTGCTTTTCTAAATCGATTTACGATGGTAATTATGGTTACAACACTAAGAGCAATGACTAGTGCATAAATAATAAAAATAAATAATATTGAAATAGCAGGATATTTTTCAAAGTCTTCTAATGTTTTAATAAAAGTATTTGCAACGATTGCAAAGAAAATAGCCACTCCAAAAAGTGCAATGTACAAAGGAAGTATTCTTTTTAGAATTGATTGTAATTCATATTTAAGTAGTTTTCCTAGCATTTGAATACCTCTCTAAATAATGCATCAACGGTTGTTCCTTCTGTTTCTTTTACTTCTTGCACGGTTGATTGTTTAATAATTTCTCCATTTTTAATAAAAATAAATGAGTTTAAAACTTCTTCAACTTCTGCAATAAGATGGGTAGAAATTAAAATTGTTGATTCAGGGTTGTAGTTTGAAATAATTGTTTGTAAAATATAGTCTCTTGCTGCAGGATCAACGCCACCAATAGGTTCGTCTAAAAGGTAGAGTTTTGCATCTCGAGCCATAGTTAAAATAAGCTGAACTTTTTCTTTGTTTCCTTTTGAAAGTGTTTTGAGTCTAATTGAAGGGTCTATGTTTAAGCGAGACATCATTTCGTACGCTTTTTCTTTATTAAAGTTTGAGTAAAAGTCTGAAAACATTGAAACAAGGTCACTTACTTTCATCCAGTCGTTTAAATAGTTTTGGTCAGGTAAGTATGCTGTATCGAGTTTTGTTTGTACTCCAATTGCATTATTGCATATTGTAATGCTCCCACTTGTGGGAGTTAAAAGTCCGCAGGCTAGTTTTATAAAAGTTGTTTTTCCACTTCCGTTAGGACCTAAAAGACCTACAATTTGCCCCTTTGGAATTTCAAGTGAAATGCCTTTAAGAGCTTCTACTTTGCCATACTTTTTTGTAAGCGAAGTAGCAGAAAGTACTGATTCCATAATCTCTCCTAATTAAGTTCTGAGATGATAGTATACTTAATATTTTATATATCATCAAGACATATTTTTTGTATTTTGTTGCACCTTCTTAAGACTTTTTTCTTCAATTTTGCTATACTACTTCTGTGATTTGTACTGTAGATAAAATGGTGTTCGGAGGAAGTTGTTTAACAAAAATTGATGGTAAAACAGTTTTTGTAGAAGGCTCTCTACCCGGTGAAACCGTAGAAATAAACATAGTTGAAAATAAAAAAGATTACTCTAAAGCACATGTAGTGCAAGTGCTTGAAGCTTCTAAAAATAGAATGAAGCCATTTTGTCCTGTGTATGAGAAGTGTGGTGGATGTGATTTACAACACGCAAAGTACGAGTACGAGTTAGAATTAAAAAAAGATATTGTTTTAGATTGTTTAAAAAGAAATGGAATACATGAACATATACCTATTGAAATCGTTACTGCAAACGACACCGAGTATCGAAGTCGCTATCAGTTTTCGCGTGGTGGCCTAAAAGGAAAAAAATCTAATCAAGTTGTGCCTCTACAGGATTGCCCTTGTGCTGTAAAAGAAATGAGAGCTTTTTTACAAAGTGATGAATCTTCAATGCTTCAATCGCATGAAAGACTACAAGTGTTTGCAAGCGAACGTGCATATGCAAAAGTAGGGGATTCAAAGGTTGTTTTTGGGTTCGAAGGTCAAAGTGAACTTACCTTACAGCTTCTTGGAAAAGAGATACACTTTGATGCACGTGGATTTTTTCAATCAAACATTGCAATGCTTGAAAAAACAATCCCACTTGTTGTTGATAACTTAAAAGGTACACATTTACTCGATATGTATGCAGGTGTTGGAACACTTTCTCTTTTTGCTAAAGAATATTTTGAAACGCTTACACTTGTAGAACACAATAAAAAATCTCTAAACTTTGCAAAGGAAAATTTTTCTTCTACTGAGTCAATTGAAACATGTGCCATGACTGGAGAAGATTGGGTAAAAAAAGCAAAGAAAAAAAGCTATGATGCACTTATTATAGACCCACCAAGAAGTGGCATTGAAAAAAAATTAAGAGCATGGATTTGTAGCGAAAAAATAAAAACAATTCGTTACCTTTCTTGTGATGTTTCAACGCTGGCAAGAGATACAAAAGCCTTTCTTGATGCAGGCTACAAAGTAGAGAAGTTTTATTTTTTGGATTTTTATCCGCATACAAGTCATTTAGAGTGCTTAGTATATTTTTCCCATAACGGCGGTATTACATGCTAAAAAAAATCTTTTTATTGTCTATGCTTTTATGCGTTACCCGTCTCTTTGGTGAAGAAATAAGTGAAGATGAGCCTATTTCAGTTACATGGCAATCGGTAGTAGGTGGAGATGTTGTTGCCGCGCCTAAAAGAACAAGTTATGGTTTTATTATGTTATCAGAAGGGCGCATTATGAATGCATCCACAGAGAATGGTACCATAATTTGGAGGCGGAACATAAAAGGTCTTCCGTCTCAATATTTTTCGGTAACAAGTGAAAATTTTGTTTATATTACAACTGATAATGCAAGTAAGCTTTCACTTTACAACCCCGATGGTACTTTTTTGTGGGAAGTAGAATTACAAACACCAACTGTTTTAGACCCTTTTCCGGGAAGAGATGGGAGGGTCTTTATTGCAGAAGAAAATGCAATTAGTTGTTATGGTGTACATGGAAAAAGAAAATGGCGAACTGAAGTACCCAAGGGGGCAGGACTTCCTTTAGTTGAAATGAATGACGGAAGCTTGTTATATATTCTCGATTTTACAAAAAATGGTGCAAGTGTAGCAATGCGTATTTCTCCTTATGGTGAAAAGCTTGAAGAAATAGAGTTTATCGATACTATTACTGCAATTGAAGCGTATGATGATGGTGTTCTTTTAGGCTTTGCAAATGGAGCAATAGGAAGTTGTGCGGTAGTAAATAATGTAACAGAAACAACTGGATCTGTTGCATTAGCTAATAGGGGTTTAATTCCAAAAGATATAGTTATAGGATCTGGAGGCTTTTCTGTATTATTTGCAAATAATTCAGTATCAGAATACTCACTTGATGATCAGAGTTTGTATTGGAGTCAAAAGCTACCAAGTACGCTTTCCAAGGATGTATACGCGTCCTATATTGACAATACCTATGTATTTGCCTCCAGTGAATACGTGGCTTCTTATTATGCGGCCTCAACTAAGGTTGGAGGCCTTCTTGCATGGGAGCGAGATATAAAGCCTGTTTCTCAAGGATCGTTTCCGGTAGTGACACATTCTGCTTACCTTGTACTTTCCCACGAAAATTGGAATATATCTGGGTACCAACTTCTTGATACTGAAGCTGAGTTTACTGGGGTAGAGGGTGTACATAATCGAAGTGTAAGTTATAAAGGGTTTCGCTCTGCTTCAGCAAGAAAGGGGGATGGAGTTTCTCTTATGGCTGAAAATCTTCAATTAGGTGATTATGGGGTGCAAGAAGCAGAATATAGAAGAACTATTGACAACGCAATTAGCACATATCGAGATGAATATTTTAGTTTTATTGCAAACTCAAATATTGCAGAAAAGTCTCAAACGTACACAATTGCTTCAATGTTTGAGTCATCGGAATATAATTATGCAGTTCCTCTTATGCTTACTAATGAGCTGGACCCATATTTTACACAACTTGCTTTACAGGTAGCAACAAATATTGCCTATGATCCAAAAGAAATTATGTTAAAGGCAATTGAAAATTATTATAATAAAAATAAAGCAAAAATGAATGAAAACAGTTTGTTTTCATTATGTGATGCCGTATATTCAATTTGCCGCTATATGGGGCGTCCGGCATTAACAAAGCGAGGAAAACAAATCCTTTCTGATATTTTGCAAAGTACTCCAGATGCAACTGTTCAAAAAAAAGTGAGTGATACATTGTATTTATTTATTGAGTTAGAAAATTAAAAAAATTACTGGATTTTTTAAGAAAGATAGTGTATAATGTTTTAAAACATGGGGGATATATGAAAAAAATTTGTACGGTTTTGCTATTGTTGCTTATAGCTATACCTATTTTCTCACTTGAAGTCGATAGATATGAATTAGAGTCTGCCGGCGATGAATCTACGGTAATATTCGTAAATTATGAAGGTCCGCACGATGTAATTAATACCATTGAAGAAATTGAAAGCATCGGTTCAGGTCTCGCTATACCAGTGAGTGAAGCAACCGAAACTGCTCAAAGTGTTGGAGATGAAAATCGCTATTACGTTATTCACGCTGTTGATCCTGAAGTTCCAAATGGATTAGATGCGGATATTCTCATTCTTGGTGAACAAGCAAATGTTGACCATATTGATAACGTTCGAAGAATTATAGCGGCATATTTACAGCAAGCATATTCATATAGTGAAGAGGACGCTCAAACTATTGCAGTTTTTACAACTGTATATAATGCTGTGTATCGAGGTCAAATGAATGTGTTTACTGAAAAATATAAGCCTATTGTAATAGAAAACCTAACTGCATCAAAAGTAGGGCTTTCTTTAAATTATGAAGATTGGCCCGGGAATACACAAATAGTTATACCTCTAGCTTCATTAGATGGTGGATTGGGAACTGTTGATACAGGAGTAATTTCAGATCCTGAAGTTATTGAATCTATGCAAGAAGATCCCGATAAAGGAATTGATGAGCGAAAAGATCTTGTTGAAATAAAAGAAGAAGAAGCTTTGGTTGCAGAAGAAAAAGCACAAGAAGCTCAGCAAGAAGCAACTGTTGCAAAACAAGAAGTAGTTGCTGAAACAACTGTTCTTGAAGAAAAAAAGGAAGAGGCCGAAGTTAAACAACAAATAGCAGAAGAAAATCCTGATGATAAAGAAGCCCAAGAAGAAGCAGAAGAAGCTCAACAAGAAGTCGAAGAACAAGAAAAGGTTGTTGAAAAGGCTGAGGAAAAAGTAGTTCAGTTACAAGAAGAAGCTGAGGAACAACAAACCATTGCAGATACAAAGAGAACTGATGCACAAAGTGATAGGGTAGAAATTGCCGAAGATCAACAAGAAATTATTCGTGAACGTGCAGCAAGAGGTGATGAAGTTCTTATTTTAACACATGGATTAAAAATTGTTGATGAAGCTAGTCTTTTATCTACTCTCGTTCTAATTGATACAAAATCGGGAGTTGAAGTAAAAGAATCTCCGGTAAATGTTATACGAAATAGAACAGTATATTCTTCTGGCGAAGATTACGTTGCAGTTGCGGGAACTACCGGTGGAAATGCGGCCGTACGTCTAGTAAAACTCGATAGTTTAAATATGGATATTATTGATCAAAGTGAAGAAAAACTTGCAATAGAGTCTGTAATTGTTAAAGATGGTGATTTTTATTATGTTGTAATAGAAGATGGAAATAAAAATGTTGTTGCAAAATATGATGATGAACTTAATCAAGTATTAAAATCTGATATAGATGTTTTACCACAAACACCTATTACAATTACAGATCTTGGAATTATGGTAACCGATAAAGATGGAATTGCTAAGTTACTGGACGCCACAACACTTTTAGGTGTTGAAAACATGCAATAAAGAGGGAGAAAAATGAATACTAAAATTTTGAATACTATACTTTTAACTTTATTATGTTTGTTTATGTGTTTAAGCTGTGCTTCAACTCCAGAAGAGGATACCGGAGCTCCGTTAACGCAAAGTGATTTAATTGGCACTTGGGAAATAGAAAAACCTTTTACCTATAAGGATGAGGGTATTGACTATGGTAAAGCAACTGATACACTTATATTTTCTAAAGGTTCTTCAGAAGAAATATTATTTCTTGAAGTAGCAGTGGTTATAACAGAAGCTACCTCTAATGCTCCTGAAGGATTTGAAGTAGGATCAACTCATACCTTATTCTTAAATGAAACTTCAGCAACTATTTTAGAAAATAATATAATGCTTGATGCAAATTCCCCTTATCTAAATCCAAGTACATTTAACTTTACTTTTGAAGATGGTGATAAATCGCAATTTGTTTGGGATGGCATTACATATACTAAGAAGTAATTAAAAGAAGTGAGCAAACGCTCACTTCTTTTTTTGGTTTAAAGTAGTTTAAAGTATATCAAGATGTCTATTTTTGTAGACTATTTTTACACTAATCCTATTAAATCTGCTAACTGCTCAGATATTTTTACGATATCTAATCCCTTTGTAAATTGTAAACAGGTACCTGATGGGTAGCGAGTTTTTTCAATCCATTTTTCAGGAATTGCTTTTGCCCCATATTTTGCGCCTAGCACAGAACCCGCAATGGCTCCTATTGTATCTGCATCTCGAGCAAAGTTTCCTGCCATTATTACACCACGCTTAAATGTTGAATGTTCTAGCTTTAGGGCTGCAAATGCAGATGGAATAGCTTCTGCCGTAGTTGCCCAGGCAGATGCTCTAACATAGTCGTGTAGTTCCATCCAGCATTCCATCCAGTCTCCTTGTGCCTCATCAATAATTTTCAATGCCTGCTCCATATTGTGATATACCCAGCTTTCTTTTGGAAGATAATTCATTGCGGTTGCAATGATTTCATCCATGTCTGCAT
>CAYJJW010000112.1:0-7181 GCA_964370555.1 uncultured Treponemataceae bacterium
AGGCTTCGCAAGTTTCTGCAGTACAATCACTAAGTAAATAATACTCAACAAATGACATTGTGTCAAGTGTTTTTTCATACGCAAAATTTTACATTTTTTGTGTAGTGTATGAAAACTGTATGAAGAAAAAATACTAATTAATAGAAGATAATGATACACAATATAAAAATTACGATAAAGTAGGCGTGCCATTGCATAAATCCTCTTGTTTTGTTACTATATATGGGTTGTCATTTTCTCAATAGATATTTTAAAAATGACAGTTTTAAGAGGAGAAAGGAATATGAAAAAAATTGCACTAAGTGCTCTTGTAGCAATGCTACTACTATTTTCTGCATGTGCAGAAAAAACAACAGATATTACAATAAAGGCTGAATTACAAGAAGCATTACAAAGCTATAACTTTGCAGAAGTTTCAGAAAGTTTTGTTGAAAATGAAGATGGCTCAATGGTGTATACAATCACTAATTCAACCATCTCTACAATGAAAGAAGATACGGCAAACAAACTGGCAAATAATGTAGAACGCTTTGTTGAAGGCATTGAGGGTCAAAATCCAGAAATAGTTATCGATATTGCATTTAGTGAAGATGCAACGGTATTGGAAGGTACTGTTACAGATGCTTTTGGCGCTGCAAATGGAATGGTCTTTTTAATAGTGCCATCATATCCCGATGTTCTTATTGCGCAAATTTTAGCAGGTATTGACCCAACAGGTATCACATTAAAAATGACTGATGCCGTAACAGCAGAAGTGTTTGAGCAAGAGATTCCTTTTTAATGAGAGATTAATTTTTATAAAAAACGCTAAGTCTTGACACCTTAGCGTTTTTTTTTGGAAAATTTACCAGTTCCAATTGGTATAAATTGCATAGGCTACAATAATTTCGCCTTCAGGAGTTTCTGAAAATCCTGCAATGGAATTTCCAATCCTAAAAGTTGACTCAAGATATTGCTCATCTTTAGGGGCTGCAGTAGACCCTGTTATACCCATAATGGTTTGCCTATCGGTAATAATCCACTTGCCATTATCGAGTCTAAAGCTTTTTCCGTCTTTACTGACCTGTGTAATTATACCTTCAATATTAACAACAACATCGGCTAAAGGTTGAGGCATTGCAGAGCTTGTAGTGGTGTTATCTGTTTGTCCTTCTCGAATAAGAATGCTATCTGTTGAGGTACAACTTGTGCACAAGAAAAGAAACAGGGCAGGGATTAAAAAATAGGTATTTTTATTTATTTTCATTTTATTTATACCGTATCTTAAAATAAATTGATGTATAGTCATTTAAGTTTGTTACATTGTTTGCCTGAGTATAAAATCCCGTTTTTTGATACAGTGTAGTAGAAATACCCAACGCATATCTTTCATCTTTAAGTAAGTGCTCATATGAAAACCCTGTAAAACTTATAATTGAAAACCCGGGAGACCCATTTTCGGGAACTGTTCCTGCAATGGTGTGCATACCGTTTAAGATTGACCAAAAAGAAAAGGTTCCCAATTTTTTATTACCAACAGAAATATAGAATTTAATGTTTTCGCCGGTAGATAAATCATAGTCTCTTCTTTCTTCACCGGTAGAAGGTTTTCCAATTTCTTCAGAAATAAAATAATAGTATTCAGTAGCCCCTAATATAAGCCAGTTCACATGAAGGCTCCAATGCATCAAAGTTTCTCTTGGAAGATAAACTCTTTGTTTAATTGTAGCCCCAATAGAATTGGCATTGTACCATAAGTCATCTGAAATTACCATGTCATAGTGTTGGCTAATACCAAAGGTTGTGTCTGCATTTTTTTCATTCCATGGTGGTGCAACTGACCAAAGTAAACCATTTGAAAAAAGAGATGCTGAATAATATGTTCTGTTCCAATCAATACTTGATTGTAGTTCAAAATGGCTGTATGGAGTTTTTGTTTCATGCCCGTATGCTTTTCCATACACAAGACCTATATTAGCACCAAGGGTTATAGGAATGTCTTCTACTTCCTGGTATTCAAGCTCATTTTCAATTTCTCTAAATGATACAAGAGAACCTAAAGAAAAACCAAGTGTGAGAGATTCTATTTTTTCATTTACCTGCATTGAAGGTTTTCCGGTAATGGCTACATTTAAGGATCCCATTGGGCTTAATGCAAGGGAAAGCCAAGAGCTGTTTTTTTCTGATTCTAAAAAGAGCCTATGAAGCATTTCTCCAACGGCAGCTCCTCCATATGTTGTTACTATGAAGTCGTTTATTGATGGTTTTTCGGTTTCCATAAAAATTTCCCAAAAAACGCTTCCTATAACGGTTGGCACATAGGATTCCCAGTATGTTAAATTATTTGCACGGCCTGCAATAAAGTACACAGAACCTTGATATGGGTGCCCAATTTGATTTACAGAAAACTCATCTTGATCCCAAACCCAAGGGTTTGTGAGATTTTCATACATTGAGTCCCAGGTAATATACGCATAAGAGGCATTTCTAACATAGCGGTTTATGCCCAAAAGAATTAAATCGCTGGCAATCGCTTCCCCGATGGCTAAGCCCCAATTTTTATCAACATTAAAAGTGATAGCGTCATCTTGCGTTGTTTGATTAGATTCCTGTAGAGGGTTAGTCTCTTGAGAAAAAACTGAAGATAAGACAAAGGTAAGTAGTATGGCAAAAAGTAGAATACGTTTCATAAAAGCCCCTTTAAATATAGTATGTATAAATTGTATCACAGCAAAGGGGCTTTGTCTATCTTTTATAATGATTTATAATAGCTTTTCAAAAACGCCTTGTAATTCTTCTTTTTCAATTTTACAGGTTTTTCTGTCAAAACTTAAAAATCCGTTTGTTTCTTCTTCAACATCAGAAAGTTGGGTATAAATACTTGCACAAAGACCTTGTCGTTTTGCAAATACTATTTGATTTTCAAAAAGATTTTTAACTTCTTTTACAAAATCTGTTCGAGTTTGAAGTTTTTTATAACTAAAAGTTTTTGATTGGCCTGTTCCTGTTTGTTCTTTATAGGAAAAACCTCCAAATTCACTTAAAATTACACCGCGGTTCTTTTTATCTTTTTTAAACTTATAAGGTCTAAAATATATATGAAGACTTTTAAAGTCTCCTATGCCTTGGTCATGCCAACCGCTTGCATGGTCAATTACGCGAGAAGGATCTAGTTTTTTTGTTAATTTATAGGCTTTTTTTGAGTCAAATTGTCCCCAACCTTCATTAAAAGGAACCCATAGAACAATTGATGGACAGTTTTTTAATTGGAGAATCATTTCTTCGTATTCTTTCCAAAATTGCTCTCTGCCTTCTTTGTCTTCTCGTGCAAAGGCTTTATAATTTGAGTCTTTTAGAACAAAGGGTAAAAATGCTGGAAGGGTAATAGTTGTAGGTTTATATTCTCCTCCTCCATTAATCATATCTTGCCAAACAAGCATACCTATTGTATCGCAATGGTAGTACCAGCGCATTGGTTCGATTTTAATGTGTTTTCGAAGTGTATTAAAACCAAGTTCTTTCATTTTTATTATGTCATATTTTAAAGCTTCATCGCTTGGAGCTGTATAAAGCCCATCACTCCAATATCCTTGATCGAGAACGCCATTATTAAAGTATTCTTTTCCATTTAAGAAAAGACGTTTTGTACCGCTTGCATCTTCTTGAATACACATTTCTCTCATAGCAAAGTAGCTTTTTACAGTGTCGTTTTCAAAGGTTATATCTATGTAATATAAATGAGGATTTTCGGGAGACCATGGAATGTAGTTTTTTAACGAAAGACTTGTTACAGTATTTGTATTTACGGTATGTTGTTTTCCATCTAAAGTTATGCAAGCACTTCCTTCTGTAGTTGTATTAATTGCAATGAGTATTTCGCTTTCTCTGCAGTGTGGAATATAGTCTATGGATGTTATATAGTTTGTTGGAACACTTTCAATCCAAACTGTTTGCCAAATTCCACTTTGCGGAGTATACCAAATGCCACCTCGTTCAATGCGTTGTTTACCTTTTGGCTGAGTTCCTTTATCTGAAGGATCTATAACTTGTACAAGTATTTCATTTTCATCATTGGTTAGATAGTCTGTAATATCAAAACTAAATGAAGTATATCCGCCTTTGTGTTCTCCCACTTTTTGATTATTAACATACACTTGCGAGTACCAATCAACTGCTCCAAAGTGCAAAATAATTTTCCCCATGTTAAAATTCTTGGGGATATGTAGTGTTTTTTTATACCATGAAGTTTGCTCTGTTGTTGGAATGCTTACTATTCCCGAAAGTTCACATTCCGGTGAAAAGGGAACAAGTATTTGTTCAGTATAGGTTCTTGGAGATGCTCCGTCTGTAACAACATAATCCCAAAGTCCATTTAAATTGATATAGCTATTTCTTTGTAGTTGTGGCCTTGGATATTCTTGTAAAATATCATCTGTATTGAGTTTTTCTCCCCATATTGTTTTCATCCTCTTCTCCTCTGTTCCTCATAAACAGTAGAATAAGTATATCATACTTTTTTTATTTTGTAAAAAAAATTTTTAGGTAAACATAAATTTTTTTTAGAGCTTTCGGGCGGTAGAGCATATTGATATATGGTAAACAAATTTTAGGGCAAAAGGTTACACTTTACTCTTTTAAAACCTTTTTTACTGGAATAAATGCGAGTAAGGTAACAATGGCGGCAGCGATGAAAATAATGTTTGTAGGCAAAAATCCTGCTTGGCCATTTGTTACGATGGGGGTACCAAAAAAGGTGATAATCCTTTCTCCTATAAATGGACCTATGATCATTGGAAGAAGCACACGAAAAACCATGCGTATACCTTGAAAAGCTCCAACTTCGCCCTCGGGAGTAAGGTCTCTTAGCCAAGCGCCACTTACAATAATTTTTGTAACAATACCAAATGCCATAAAGAAAATAGCTATGCATAAAAAGACGAGGCTTTGCGAAACAGCAACCATTATAAATCCGAGTGCCGAAACAAGAAGTGAAAAAATCATTGTTTTTGCCTTTCCTATTTTATCAACGATAAAGCCAAAGGCTATGCCAAAAATTCCTGATAGGAGGGTCATCGCGCCAAGGTACCCGCCAACCTCATCATAGCCAAAGCCGAGTGTTTGGGTAAAATAAATAATTTGAAAGGGAAGGGCAATTTGTTCTGCTGCGGTAAATACAAGTATGCTTATTAAAAGCCATTTTAATTTTTTATTCTTTTTAAGAGGTTCAAAAGAAAAGATATTTTTAATTTGCTTCGAAAACCGTATTGTTTTTTCTGGTTTTTGTACGTTTCCTTCTTTTAAGCTTAGCCCTCCAATGAGTCCACAAATGATAACAATTACACCGAGTATAGGAAAGAAGATATTGTAGCCAAAGTTTTCTATAACAATGCCTGATGCCACCGTTGTTACAACAAGTGCGATTAGAGGGAATATTTCTAAAATACCACTAATGCGACCTCGGTTGGTTTCATCGGTAATGTCTGTTATCCATGCATTAAAGGCTGCATCATTTGCCGTAGAACCAAAAAAAGTCATTACACAGTCGAGAAGGACTACAAGAAAAATTGAAAGCCATACTGTTTTAATTATTCCAGCTAAAGGAAAGAGGGCAGTTGAAACTCCCCATAAAATGTAGCCTGCAAAGATGAGGGCTTTTCTTTTTCCCAATTTATCGCTCAGGGTTCCCATAAAAAAAGTTGTGAGCGTTGCTGTAATTGCGCTTGCTGCAACAATTAATGCAATAATTCGGGGGTCGGGCGATATAACATCGTTTACAAAGGTATTGAACCAGGTATTTTCTACCGACCACGCAATTTGCCCTGAAAATCCTAAAAAGACAATGGCAATCCAATTTGATGTTCCAAGTGATTTTGTATGCTGTGTTTTCATAGAAGTTTCTCCAAATTGTTGCTACATGTATTATACCATGGTTTTGAAAAAAAATGGGAAAATATTTTAATAGTATTGATGCGCAAGCTATTGAAAGGGCGGCGAAGCCGTTCGCGCCCGTAGGGACATGGCTTGACATGTCCGCACCATGACCATCAATACGGCGCGAATGAAGCCGAAGGCGTAACCCTGAAAAGAGCGACCCCGATAGGGGATGCGCCTAAAAAAAGTAAGTTTTAGCTAACAAAATTATTGATTAAATTTTCCAAAAAAGGTATTATTAGAGTATACTTCTTTAAGTAAGGAAAAAAATACATGTTTAGTGATTATGAAAAAGAGTGGGGTGGATTTACTCCTGGAATGTGGAGTGATGCAGAAACCTCGATAAATGTTCGAGACTTTATTGTGAAGAACTATGCACCGTACGATGGCGATGAGTCTTTTTTGGTAGCGGCTACCGAAAGTACAACAAAGTTATGGGATATGGTTAGTGAACTCAATAAAAAGGAAGCCGAAGCAGGTGGTGTTCTTGATATGGACACCGATGTTATTTCTACCATAACCTCTCATGCTGCAGGATATTTAGATAAAGAATTGGAAACTATTGTTGGGTTTCAAACAGAAAAACCTTTTAAGAGATCTTTGCAACCCTTTGGAGGAATTCGTGTAGCAGAACTTTCTTGTGAAGCCTATGGTTACAAGGTTTCAGACCGTGTAAAAGAGATTTTTTCAAAGTATCGAAAAACACATAATCAAGGTGTTTTTGATGCCTACACCGACGAAATGAAACTTGCAAGAAAAAGTGGAATTATTACGGGGCTTCCCGATGCCTATGGGCGAGGAAGAATTATCGGAGACTACAGGCGTGTTGCCCTTTACGGTGTAGATATGCTAATAGAAGATAAGAAAGAGCAACTTAAAACTGCTTTAGAAAGAATGACTGCCGACAATATTCGACTCCACGAAGAATTGGCAGACCAAGTGCGTGCTTTGGGCGAACTTAAAAAACTTGGAGAAATTTATGGCTTTGATATAAGTAGGCCTGCAAGTAACGCAAAAGAAGCAATTCAATGGTTATACTTTGGATATTTGGCTTCTGTTAAAGATCAAAATGGTGCTGCAATGAGTTTGGGGAGAGTTTCTACCTTTTTGGATGTGTATATTCAGCGAGATCTTGATAGGGGGCTTATTACAGAAACTCAAGCGCAAGAATATATTGATCACTTTATTATGAAGCTTCGCCTTATTAAGTTTGCACGAACACCTGAATACAATACATTATTCTCAGGTGATCCAACATGGGTAACAGAATC
>CAYJJW010000113.1:0-3934 GCA_964370555.1 uncultured Treponemataceae bacterium
TCATGGGTAAAAAAGTCAATATTTTCCTGTGTTTTTTCAGTTTTTTTACTTTTAAGAAAGCGTTCATATTCAGTTCTTTTACCAATAAATGCGATTCCTGTAGGCGAAAACTCAATACTATTTTCAATAGATGGAGTACACTCAATAAAGCGCTCTACACTGAGAATAACACGCCTTTTTTTTGTACTTACAATAGAGTCAATATGGTTAAAAAAGGCAGTGTGCGATTCTATATCGAGCCCCGCAAAAGGCTCATGTAAGAGCATAATATCATGACCTTCTAAAAGTGCTCTACAAAAAAGTGTTCTTCGCATTTCTCCCGTAGAAAGATATTTTAATCCCCTATTAAGAATAGATGTAATTCCACAAAGATTCACCAAAGGATTTGTTTCAAAGTTTTCACTTTGAGAAACTTCACTTAAATATTTTAAAACGGTACGCCCCGCGTCCACTCCTCCCTCAACATACTCACTATCATCATTTTTTCGCTCTTCCAAAATTACATTCGTTGCAAGCTCTAATGAAACAAGAGAAACTTCTTTAGAAATAAGGGTATTAAAAAGAGTATGTTTTGAAAGAGACGACTTTCCGGTTATGCACCAAGACTCATTTGATGAAAGAAGTTTTTGAGAAAGTTCTTGTATTGTTGGAGTGTCGAGTATTTTCATTTTTGTATCCACAGATTACACAGATTAACACAGATTTTTACTTTTTGCAAGGTTGTGAATCCGCCACATTCGTAATTCGTAATTCATAATTATCTCAGTATTTAAAATCACTTCCGCCAATAAACTCTCTAATAATCGATTGACTTGGAACAAAGTTTGCTGGAATTGGTGCAAAGTTATCCAAAAAACGCAATATGCGTGTAGCTTCATCATACTCTTTTTCTAAAGGTGTTACACATCGCAATAAAGGCTCTGCGTATACTTTAAGTACTGCAAGCTCGTAATCAAGGGCTGTGTTAAGCATAGCATCTGCATTATTTTGAAAGGGGAAAATATACTTTCGCTCACCTTTGTGAACATCTTCCCACATACGCATAGTTGCAACAGCAGACATTCCCCTAAAATTGTAATCGCGTACAATACGCCGAACGAGTCGATTATCGCTTGTAGATATTCTATTGTGGTCATCTAAATTGAGTTGTGTTAAGGCAGATAAATAAATCTTAAACTTACTCTTTGCCGGAATTGATGCAGTGAGTTTATCATTTAATCCATGAATACCTTCTAGTACTAAAATTTCATGACTATGAAGTTTCATTTTTTTTCCGCTATTATAACTTCTACCATCATTAAAATCATAGGCAGGAAGCTCTATTTCTTTTCCTTCAAAAAGGGAAACTAAATCGTTATTAAGCTTTTCAACGTTAAGGGCTTCTAAGCATTCATAATCTGGTTCGCCTTTTTCATTGAGCGGTGTTTTATCTTTTCCAATGTAATAGGTATCAAGTTCTATAACCCTTGGTGTGTAACCCAGCACTTGTAATTGCATAGAAAGCTTTTTTGAAGTTGTGGTTTTCCCTGAGCTTGAAGGCCCCGCAATTAATACAAGCTTTATGTCTTTATTTTCATAAATGCTATCTGCAATGTCTGCAATGCATTTATTTTGAAGCGTTTCTGTAATATTTACAAAATCTTTTATTGATGTATTCGATATTTTTTCGTTAAGAGATGCAACAGAACTAACCCCGAGCATTTTACCCCAGTCTTTATACCGCTTATAAACGTTAAAAAGATTTGGAATGTCTTCAAACTCATGGATTTCATTTGGCTTTGACGTAGATGGAAACTGTAGCAAAAATCCATTTTGGTATGTTAAAAGGTCAAAGTAGCATAACTTGCCCGTTGATGGATATAAGGGACCATAATAAAGACTTGAAAAATCTCTTAGGCTATTTACCTTATAACTTCTGCGACAAAGGTATTGTAATTGTTTTCGACTTTCGGTTAAACCTAGTTTTTCTAAAAGTTCACAAGCCTCTTTATAAGAAACAATTCCTTGTTGTATGGTTAAATCGAGCTCTATTAATTCTTTCATTTTTTCTTTAAGAGCTTTTATTTCTTTTTCTGTAATACACTCTTTTCTATCAAGTGTATAATAATAACTATAGCCTAAGCTATGCCCTACTACGAGGCGCGTATTATGAAAAACTTCTCTAGCCGCCGTTGCAAGCACAAAGCAAAGCGATCTCCTATACACACTTGAGCCCTCTTGGCTTCCAACTAAAACGGGTGCAAGACTTGCATCATAATCAATGGTGCTACTTAAAGAACATATTTCATTGTTTACACTAATTGCAATAATAGCATCTTTGTTTTCTTCAAAGTAATCGACATACTGTCCAATTACCGAGCCTTTCTCAACTCGAAGTGATTTTTCATTTGGAAACGTTAATGTAATAATACTCATACATATATTGTAACACGAAAATTATGAATTGAAAACAATTATTTACTTACAGACTTTTAAGCCCCGTAATGCCATTGGGCACTACGGAGAACTTTCATCTCGTCTTTATGAAACAAGCGTAAACTGTGTACTAGAATACTCAGTTGCTTTTAATTCATACACTTTTTTATGCATAAGTAAGCGTATAAACTCATCTTTTTCTATAGGTTTTTCAAAATAGTAACCTTGCGCATAATCGCATTCAATCTCTTGTAACCATTTTGCCTGTGCAAGAGTTTCAACGCCTTCAGCAACAACTTGCATGTTTAAGTGTTTTGCCATAGTTATCACATCTGCAACAACAATGTTTGTTTTGCCTTCACTGTCTTGAACATCAAAGAAAGCTTTATCAAGCTTTAGTACATCTGCTTCAATTGCACTTAATCTGTTTAGAGAAGAAACACCTGCACCAAAGTCATCAATAGAAATGCTAAAGCCAAGTCGTTTTAACTCTTGAACCTTTTTAATAAAAGTAGTTTCATCCCCAATAATAGCACTTTCTGTTAATTCAAGTTCTATTTCATCAGGAAGAACTCCATGTTTTGAAGTAATGTCTCTTATACGCATTGCAATATTATCATTTAAAATTGAATGTGCAGAAAGGTTTATAGAAATTCTAGGAATATTCATTTTTCTGCAATTAGTAACAATGAACTTACATACTTCTTCAAGCACATACATATCTAATTGAAAAATAAATCCGTTTTCTTCAAATACAGGAATAAAGCTATCTGGGAAAATTTGTGCTTCTCCCTTAGGTCTCCATCGTACCAAAGCTTCTGCTCCGCCAATGGCAAGAGTATTAAAGTTAATTTGGGGTTGATACACTACCACAAACTCATTATTTGCTAGAGCTCTGTCCATACGAAGGGTAACAGCAATTTTATTTTCAAATGCTTTTTTCATTTTTTCATCAAAAGAAATAAAGGTGTTCTCATGCCTTGACTTTCCTTGATTTTTAGCAGAGTCTGCATAACCTATGATTGTTGAAACTTTTTCAGTACAATCTTCAATAAGTATATGGCCAAACGACATAGAAAAGTGATAATTTTCTCCTATTACATTACGAATAGCAGGTAAAATTGAATTATAATATGTCCTTTCAAGTGAACTTCTTTTAGTAACCTTTCTAAACAACACAAATTGATCGCCCGTTTTTCGCGTTATATATGAAGGCGTATTGTATAAAATATCTTTTAAACTGTTTGCTATTGCACAAATTACCTCGTTTCCTTTTTCAACACTATAATACATATTGATTGTCTTAAACATATCTACATCAAAAGATATAATTTCGTATTCATTGGCTTTTGCTGTTTTTAATGATTCACCAACTACTTCTCTAAATTTATGCATAGACATAAGACCTGTAAGAGAATCTGTATTATAGGCATGAGTAAGTTCTTTTCGCTTTTTCTTTTGCTGTGTATACACAAATAAAACAAAAGCAAGTACTAAACCAATAATAATCATAGAATAG
>CAYJJW010000113.1:3944-7078 GCA_964370555.1 uncultured Treponemataceae bacterium
TGTAAGTAATCATAAAATGTGTCTTCAGGATAGTATGCATTTGTATTAGCAGTTAGTATACCACTATACGCTACTTCACTTATTGTATCAAGCATAATATTAAATATTGGTACATATTCAGCTGAAATATCTTTAGAAATTAAAAAGCGCATCTCTACATTAGAATCGGTTTCAGAAATAATACTTTCAACATCTTCTAAATATAATTCTGCAAATGTAGAGCCGGTTTGTGTTGAAAGCAGTAAATCTACATCCCCTACTTCAAAAGCATCAAGAAGTTCATACCAATCAGTATATTTTACAATTTCTAAATGAGGAAAAGCTTCTGTAAACAAATTGTAGTCTTGTGACATATACGTCAACGTTCCAAGCTTTGTTGATCTTTGAAGAATATCAAGACGATTTTTACTATATTTATATGAATCTAGGGGTACTTGAGCAAACATTGGTAAGGTATAATATGATTCTGTTGCATCGTAGTGTTCCAGAACTTTTGTTGTATCACCATATAATGTAAGTAAAACATCATAATCCTTGTAAGTTGAAATATCATCATTTATGCTATATGGGTGAAAATTAACATCAAAGTCAAATTTTTCTGAAAGCATTATAAGTGTTTCAGGTAAGGCACCATCTGGCTCACCCTGTTCATTAATAAATGAAATTGGGTTATAATCTGATATATAGCCTACTTCTAATGGACGACTTCTTAAACTTGATACTTCGTTTGGCCCAAGAGAGCGATGACTAAGGACAGCTTGACTTGTAAGATATTTTTCTTCAAGCTCCCAAAACAAACTACCTTCAGTTGTTATTACTTGTAAAAAATAGTTATTAATGGTATCCAATAGTGCTTTATTTTCAATACTGGAAACTGCATATAAATTATACACACCTAAATTAAGCACATTGTTTTTTCCTTGGGCTCTTTCGTCTTCAGAATAGGCAATATAAAAATCGGTATCTAATTGCATATACTCATCTAATTCGCCATATACATATTCCACAGAAATATTATTCCGTTTACAATACGCATCTAAATAACGTTGCGCAACATTTCCTTCATAAGATGCTACTGTTTTTTTGTCAATTTTTGAAGGATTGTTATACAAAATAGTACTGTCATCACTTAATAAAGTTATATAGGTTTTAGTAAATGGAAGTGTGGTATATGCAACTTCATTTTCTCGTTCATCTGTTTTTACACTAAAGCCTGCAATATCTACAAGGCCATCTTTAACCGCATCATGTAGGCTACCATCGACAGGTACAAATTCAAAACGCAAATCGCTTTGTTCTTCGATTTTCTTAAATACTTCATATCCATAGCCCTTTGCATCACGGCTATCAATTTCGGTTATAAAATCGCTAAAATATGATGAATAACCAACCGTTATTACATCCCGTCGTTGTGCTTCATTTCCGTGTAGCACCATAGCTACTGTAAGCACAAACAAAATGCATACAACTTTTTTAAATAAAACTTTTTTAAAAGATTTTTTTGTTTTTTCTGCGAACATAGTAAATCCTCCTTAAGATTTATTTTACGGTGAGGATAATAACACATAAAGCGAAACAACATATGATACTTTTTTAGAAAAAGTTACAAAAAGTCAGAAAAAGTTATTTTTAGTTAAATATAGTTATACATTAATTAGTAATTGGTTTTATGACAAATAAGAACTTTCAAATTGCATGGAAGCTTGTGCAGGCTCTGCCCAAGAATAGGATTTTAAGAATTCTCCAGAAAAAAGATTTTTTTTCCCTTCTAAATACGCATAGTAATCACAATCAAGCATCTCTCGGTGTATGCGGCATTTTCCATACTCTTTTTCAATAAGATTTGAAACTCCATTGGCTTCAAGCGTTTTTATAAGACGAGACATATAAGAGCGAAAACTGTCTTTTGCATTTTTTTCATCTAAATCTTCCAAAACTTCAGCACAAATTTCATTTATACGTACCCACCCTCCCTTATTATACACAAGATAGGCAAGTATTTCTTTTGCTTTTTTACTTTTAAAGACTAGAGGAGCGTTATTAATAAATATATTAAAATTAGGAAAGCACTCAACTCGTATTTTTTTTTCAACAGGTGACAGTTCCAAAAATCTTTCTACCACCTTTTGTAATTCAGCTTTATCATAAGGCTTTGTAATATAACCTATCGCATTTGTTCCCCATGCTTCCAGAGAATACCGTGAAAAGGCAGTGGCAAAAGCAAAAAACAATTCTTTATGCGTTTTTGCTAAAAGTTTCGCTACAGCTAATCCATCAATTCCTGGCATTTCTATATCTAAAAATACAAGATCGACTGAATTTGTTTTTATAAATTCTAAAAAATCCTTACCATTACTAAAATCGCCAATAACTTCCAATTCAGGATAATCTTGTAATAATCTTGCAAGCATGCTTCGTGCATTTTTTACGTCATCAACAATGGCTATTTTTTTCATGTATGCTCCTTTAGAAGTGAAAATTGAATTACCCAGCTCGTTCCAACTGTTTTTTTACTTTCAACATATACATCTGCATGAAGTAAGTTCTTTAATCTAAAAAGCACTCCCCCTGTTGAAGTTTTTAAAGATGCATACTTTATTTTTTCTGTATTAAAACCTATCCCATCATCTTTAACAACAATCGTAACCATTTTACCATCAAATAATACTTTAATTGTGACTGTCCCAACCCCTACTCGTCTTCTAATACCATGTTTAACAGCATTTTCTACAAGTGGCTGAATTGTATAAGGGGGAATTTGAAAGTCATCAAAAGCTATGTCTTCCAGAAAACTAATTTCATCTCCATAACATATTTTTTGCACTTCAATGTACTCTCTAATATGTTTAATTTCTTGCATAAAAGGTATCAAGATATTTTTTGTGGTTGTTATTTCAAAAGAACTTCTAAGATATTTTGAAAAAGCGCCTATAGCATCAACAGCTTCTATAGGATTTGAATAACACAGCTCTTGGATTGAAAGAAGCGTATTATGCATAAAATGTGGCCGTATTTTTAATGCAGCTACGTTAATTTTTGCAAGATCTAACTTTTTTTGCACACGCACTAATTTATTACTTTGGTAATTAATTGCTGTAATAACATGCGCAATGGCATAAAGCTCACCTAAAACT
>CAYJJW010000114.1:0-6938 GCA_964370555.1 uncultured Treponemataceae bacterium
GTTTGCCCGTCATGAACCACGTCAACTGAATATCCTTGCTTTTCCAATATTTCTTGTAATGCTTGTGCTAGATGAATTTCATCTTCTACTATTAGTAACTTCATACGTATAGTATAGCACATATCGCTTAAATTAATCTTAAGAATTACGTAAAAGTTTGCATCCTTGCAAACTTTTACTACCTGAGTTTTGCGAATCGAAGATAAAAGATTAGAGCAAAACTCATTTACGTTTTAGTGTTGTGCCATCCTTGGCACGATTATATAATGTATTTTATAACGGAGCTATTGACAAAGAAAAATTGAGTTACTACACTCATTATACATAATATATAGGAGTGTGAATTATGAAAAAAGTATTAATTTTAGTGGTTGTAGCTGTTGCTATTCTAACAGTTACAGGATGTACATCATTCAAAGCAGAAGGCTTAAGCTACATGATGCCAAATACAAACGATGTAGTATTAGCAAGCTTTGAAGAAACTGTAATGGTTAATGAAGTCTTGGGACAAGCAGGCGGTAACAACTTATTTAACATTACTTCAGAAGCAATGAATGAAGAAATTTCTGACATAATTATGAAAGAAGTAACTTTAGCAGGCGGAAATGCTGCAAAGAATATTTCGATTCAATATAAAGTTGGATTTTTACATATCATCTTAAATGCTATAACAGGTTACATTTGGGCACCTGCAGAATTAACAGTTAGTGGAGATGTTATTATGACACAATCTTCAACTGCTGCCGCTGCACTTGAAACTGAAATTGATGTTGCATTAGCTGCATTATAATACATTTTAGTTCCTTATAGAAACTGTCCATTATTTGGGCAGTTTTTTTTTGTTAAAAAATGACAATAATACTCTTGACATAACAATATTATATATCGTATAATATTGTTATACATATAATATTATTAAAAAAATAGTATTAATAGGAGGTTTACGTGACTTTTACCGCAGGGGCAACAATGCTCGACATGGTAGTTCTTTCGCTCGTAGCAGCAGAAGGAACCTACGGGTACAAGATTACGCAAGATGTTCGCTCTGTAATGGATGTTTCAGAAAGCACCCTCTACCCAGTATTGCGCAGACTGGAAAAGGACAACTTTTTAGAAACATACAATCAAGAGTTTTCAGGCCGAATGAGAAAGTACTATAAAATAACTTCGAACGGAATGATTCAACTTGATTCAATTAGAAGTGAATGGTCTTCGTATAAAAAGAAAATTGAAGCAATAGTTTTTGGAAAAGAATAAGGATTTATAATGACAAAAAGAGATTATTTAAAAGCATTAAAAAATGAACTGCAAGCCTTACCCTATGCAGAACAAAAAGAAGCGCTTGAGTACTATGAAAACTATTTTTTAGATGCAGGAATTGAAAACGAGCAAAATGTTATTGCAGAACTTGGCGATGTTACAGAGCTTGCAAAAACAATTCTTTCAAACTTTGCCTGTGTTCCACAACGCATACAGCAAGCAAATTCTAAAAACAATAAAAACAACGTAAAAAAAGCATCTACTGTAAACAAATGGCTTATAGTACTATTGGCTGTGTTTACCTTCCCTATTTGGATAAATCTTGTTGCTGCACTATTTGCATTATTGGTAAGCGTATTAGCAATCGGCTTTTCCGGTATTGTAGCAGCCATTGCAATCTTTATTGCCGCTATTGCAACCATTGGCGTTGCAGGATGGGCCTTTGTAACCAACCCATTAATTGCGTTGTTCTTATTAGGAGCATGCTTTATCTTAATTGGTATTGGAATACTAGCATGGATTGTTGGCATATGGTTTTTTGCAAAGTTTTTGCCTTGGGTATGGAGCGGCGCAAAAAAGATTTATAGCAGTATAAAGAAAAAGATACATACAAAACTCTGATTTTACTAGTTTAGCTAAAATAATAATTGATTGCACAAGTATACAAAAAATCTGTGCAATCTGTGGATAAAAATAATACAGTCATTGAAGGAGAAAATAATGACAAAAAAAACAAAAACAGCACTTATTGTAAGCGCAATTTTTATGACACTTGGAATTAGCTTAGTTGTAGCAACATCTATTGCAGGAGTTCGTCCTCAGAATGTTAGATACCTTTTAGCAAGTGCACAAAATGACTTTCCCTATGGTGAAGAATCAATTGTTTCTGAAGAACACATTGAATATCCCTCAAATGATGTTAAAGAGCTAGACATTGATATCGATGTTGCAGCTGTATACATAACAAGCGGAGAAAAATTTACAGTTCGTGCCGAAAACACTGAAGACATGTACATAAAAAGTGTACTGGAAAAAGACGGAACGCTTGAAATTAAAGATGAGAGATACAAAGAATGGTTTGAAAGAAATCCTATCAACCATCCTAAAGTATACATCACTATACCTGCAAATAAAAAATTTGATTCAATTGATATAGAAACAGATGTGGGATTAGTTGAAGGAAAAGGTTTAAGCATAGTTACAAAAAAACTTGATACATCAAGTGATGTAGGCTCAATAGAACTTGAAGGCATAACGAGCTCTGAAACTGAAGCAGAAGTTGCTGTTGGATCAATTGATTTACAAGGAGCTTTTAGTGGAAGCACAGAGCTAACCTGTTCAGTAGGATCTATTAAACTTACCTCATCGGGCGATATAAGCGATTGGTCATACAAAGCTAAAACAACACTGGGTTCTATTCAAATTAATGAAAACAAAATGACAGGCCTTGGAGAGCAAACATCGCCAAGTAAAAAGAATAACCACTTTGACTTACAGTGCGACTTAGGAAGTATTGAAATTATAGTTGGAGAATAATTTTTTATTACGCACCTTGCGTTAGGGCGGAAACGGAAATACCACAGAAAGTGAGCTTTTAAGAGCGCACTTACGAGGAATTGGAGTCGTAGATCGACCCGCCTTGGCGGGTAACGCCCATACCCTTGTAATTACTTGTAATTCATGTTACAATTTTCTTATGTCTGACGTTTTTGCAAAGGCTTTTGCCTTTATTCTCATTATAACCCTTGGCTACGTTTTAAAACGGCGCGGTATTTTACGAAAAGAAGACAGGGGTCCTATTCTCAACTTAGTGTTTTATATAACCCTTCCCTGTATTTTAATTTCAGGATTTAAGACTTTTGAATACTCACATTCATTGTTTTTTGCAATTTTTATTGGAATTTTTGCCAACTTTGGGATTTTTTTTGTTACATATCTTACATCATTACGTTTACATTCCGGTGGAAGAAAGAATGCCATGATGGTACCATCGGGATTTAGTATAGGAACTTTTACCATTCCATTTGCAGCAACTTTTTTAGGTTCTGAAAGTTTAATTATTATTGCTATGTTTGATATTGGGAATGCGATAGTTGGACTTGGTGGCTTATATGCCTTAATTGCGGCTGTTACCGGTTCTGAGGAAAGAGGTTCTCTTATAGATTTTTTTAAACGATTGTTTACTTCGATACCATTTATCACCTACAGTGTAATGCTAATAATAAGTTTACTTGGACTTACACTTCCAAATGAAGTGTATATTATTACTGATATTATTGGATCCGGGACAATTTTTCTTGTAATGGTTGTTATAGGTATTATGCTTGAGTTTGATATTCAAAAAGATTACATAAAAGAGGTAATAAGATTATTATTTACTCGCTATATTGCAATAGCACTTATGGTTTTAATCCTTTATTTCCTTTTACCCCTATCTTTAGAGGTAAAAAAGATTCTTATAATTTGCTTATTAGCTCCACCATCAACCAATTCAATAATTTTTTCTCAAAAACTTGGTTGCCCCGCAAAGCTCATTAGCGCCGTTCAGTCAATTTCGATACCTATAAGTTTAATTGCTACAAGTTTGTTATTACTTATATGGCACTAAGTTTTGTTTGCTACAAAAACAGCAAACAAAACTTACATATAGAATGCTATCTAGGTATATGCTTATTTTCCTACCCTGATAGATATTTCTATAGGTTCGGATGCAAAATTTGCCAATGATAATTCTTTATCATAGTATGTTGGCTGTGTACCCTCTACTATCTGAGGAACAAAGGTCAATTGAGAACCAATTTGAAAATGGACTCTATCCGATACCTTTATAGAAGCACCGAGACCAAATCCGGAAATGGGAATCCAACCATAGAAGTTACCACCGCTACTAGATTCTGCAACATAATCATAATCTGCATAAAACATTCCAAGGATTAATCCTGTATGCACAGAAATTTTTTCAGGAACAACATCCATTGTTAATGCCGTTGGAATTGCAATATAGAAGTTTCCTGCGTCCTCCATAGGAATAGTAACTCCATCATATGTTTTTCCTTTTAACGGGAAGTCAATTGGATTAAATTGAAACTGAACGGTAGGCTCAATACCAACCTTTACAATATCATCAATAGACCAATCTTTGTGATACCAAAGTGTTGTTTGATATCGAACAGGCGCACCGGTTGCAGGTGTTACATTATGAGGACCTGGAGAGTCAAAAGAAAGCATTACAGATTGAATTAAACCAAAAATATGCTTATTAGGACTAGTATATTCTGCTTCTAAAATAAATTCAGGTTGGATATAATCTAATTGCAATCCACCTGACCAGTGGAAAGCCGGTGCAAAACTAAAGCTTGTTCGTAGTATGCTGTCATTTATTGGTAATTTTAATCCGCCTATAAACTCTGGTAGTACAGATCCTTGTCCAGTATTATAATTTTGGTCAAAATACTGAAACTTAAATGACCACATATCATTAAAACCGAGTAAAAAATTTAGATCAAAGTTTGTTAGCATTGTCCACCACGAACCATACGTTGGAAATAATCCAAAATATGCTCCTTGAAAATATACATCTTCAAACTGTCTGGCAAAACCTAGTAGATAATTATCCTCTGTGATACCATTATAAATTGCATACACATCAGGTTTATTTTCCATCCAATATAGGGGATCATCGAAAGTATCATATTCACTGTCAAAAACCCCGTAGCTGGCAGTGTTTATTGCACTTTGCCTTGGAATATGTAAATAGTCTCGCTGTGCCATAACAGGTAAACACACCATTAATAGTAAACAAAGTATAATTAAAACCTGTTTAATTTTTTGAGTATTCATAATAATCTCCTATAATAGTCAACTCTTTTTATACTATAAACAACGAATACGTTGTAATGTTACATAATGTATCGATATATTAGAGATTAAACTTGATAAAAAATTTTCTTACTTTCCAACTGTTACAGATATTGAAAGAGGAGCATTTAAGAAATTTAACAAGGTTAACTCATTTTTATAATATGTTGGTTGCCTACCTTCTGTAATTTCAGGAACAAAAGCCAACTGAGAACCTATTTGAAAATGGATAGAATCATCAATTATTAAAGACATTCCAAGTCCAAAGCCGGAAACAGGAATCCATCCATAATAGTTACCTCCCGTTTCAGATTCAGAAACATAGCTATAATTTGCAAAAAACATTCCCAAAATGAAGCCTGTATAAAAAGAAAATCTATTAGGTATAAGTTCAATAGTCATTGCACTTGGTATACCAATAAAAAAATTTAACGCATCTTTCATGGGAATTGTTACTCCATCGTATGTTTGACCCTTTTCAGGAAAATTAAATGGATTTATTTCTATGGTGAAAACCGGTTCTATGCCAACTTCAGCGATGGATGTAACATTCCATGCGTTATTATACCGTATTGTTGTTTGAGAGCGTATAGGCGCCCCTGTGGGATCTATACCATTATTTTTATTTGGTCCATCTACTGTAAACATTAAGGATTGTATAAGTCCAAAGACCTGATTCTTTGGAGTCTCATAATCTAATGTTACAATAAACTCAGGTTGAATATAATCAAGTCTAAGTCCACTACTCCAATGCATTGCAGGTGCAAAACTTATGCTTGTTCGCAATGTATTTTCTTGCATGGGCATCTTTAATCCAACTATAAACTCAGGCAAAATTGAGCCTTGTCCCGTACTGTAGTTTTGGTCAAAATACTGAAACTTAAATGACCATGTGTCATTAAAACCAAGTAAAAAGTTTAGATCAAAATTAGTAAGCATTGTCCACCAGTGTCCATAGGTAGGAAACAAGCCAAAGTAAGCACCTTGAAAATATATATTTTCAAAATCTCGTGCAAAACCAAGTAAATAACTTTCATCAGTGATTCCATTATACATATCAAATACTTTGGGTTTAGTTTCCATCCAATAAAGGGGATCATCAAACATGTCATATTCATTTGTAAAAATATTGAATGTTGCAGTGCTCATTGCACTTTCTCTGGGAATATTCAGATAATCACGTTGCGCCATGAGGGGGAAACATGAAAATAGAACCAAAACTGCAAAAATTAATACCTGTTTTTTTCTTTTATCAAACATTCTTATTCTCCTTGCAATTTGTCTTAAAACCACAATTTTATACACATGTTGATTATTGCATATTTGCATAAAAAATACAATAGTGTATACATCAATACAGTTGCTTTTAGAAAATTATAAGAGAAAATTAATTTTTAAAGAATAGTGTTAAGAAAAGCTTCTAAGCCTTCTATGACATCATTATATGTTACATTAAACTTACCAGTATAATATGGGTCAGCAATATCACGCTTTAAACCAGTGTAGGATAAAAGAAGATGCACTTTATGAGCATTATTAACACCAACAATCCGTTTCATATCTTGAATGTTTCTCGAATCCATCCCTATTAGATAGTCAAAATGTTCACCATCGGCTTTAGTAAGTTGAATTGAACGTTTTTGTGAATAATCTATATATAGTCTATCGAGTACAGCTGCAGTACCGTGGTGTACCCTGCTTCCTACCTCTGCATACGTTCCACGAGATTCTATAATAAAACTTGAAGAAAGGCCTTTATCTTCTATCATTTTTTTAAACACAAACTCTGCCATAGTGGAACGACAAATGTTTCCAAGGCA
>CAYJJW010000115.1:0-6935 GCA_964370555.1 uncultured Treponemataceae bacterium
GTACCTTCAATAATTTTTAATAAAGCTTGTTGAACACCTTCACCAGAAACATCACGTGTAATTGAAACATTTTCACTTCGTCTTGAAATTTTGTCAATTTCATCGATAAAAACTATACCCCGTTCAGCTTCTTTTACATTTCCGTTTGCAGCATTAATAAGTTTTAAAAGTACATTTTCTACATCTTCACCTACATACCCTGCTTCTGTTAATGTTGTAGCATCTGCAATAGCAAACGGAACATTTAGTTTTTTTGCCAATGTTTTTGCTAATAAGGTTTTACCTGAACCGGTAGGTCCAATAAGAAGAATATTTGATTTTTCAATTTGGATATCTTCTCTATTTCCTTGAAGAGTATTTTGTGTTGCCATTCGTTTATAGTGGTTATACACTGCAACGGCAAGAGCTTTTTTAGCATAATCTTGACTCACAACATATTCATCTAAGTATTCTTTAAACTCTTGAGGAGTTGGTACGTTTTCAATATTAATTGGGCTTGTGGCCAAACTTTCTTCTTCTAAAATAGTTTGGCAAACTGCAACACATTTTTTACAAATGCACACACCACTTGGTCCTGAAACAAGTTGTAATGTTTGTGAAGAAGGTTTTCCGCAAAAAGAGCAACTAGCTCCAAACGTGTTTTTATTTTTTGCCATAACCCCTATCTCCTACCAGGCATAATATGATCAATAATGCCATATTCAAGTGCTTCTTTAGCACTCATAAAATAATCTCTTTCCATATCCTGTGCAACAACAGATGCTTTTTTTCCTGTGTGATGAGCAAAATATTCAATAGAAAGATTTTTTAATCTCATAATTTCTTTTGCTTGTATAACAATATCAGATGCTTGCCCTTGCGCTCCACCCCATGGTTGGTGAATCATTACACGAGCAGAAGGTAAAGAATATCGTTTACCCTTAGTGCCACCTGCTAATAGAATTGCTCCCATGCTTGCAGCTTGCCCCATACAAATAGTTTGGGTATCACATTTAACGTATTGCATTGTGTCATAGATTGCTAAACCGGCAGTTACAGATCCTCCAGGCGAATTAATATACATACTAATATCTTTTTCTGGATTTTGAGATTCTAAGAAAAGAATTTGTGCTACGATGAGATCTGCTGTTACATCGTTTATTTCGCCGTCAACAAAGATAATTCTATCTTTTAAAAGACGTGAAAAAATATCATAGGAACGCTCACCATTTCCGGTTTGCTCAATTACGTACGGTACTAGGCTACTTGATTTTTCACTCATATGTTGTCCTCATTTAACCTCCATTACTACATGAAGAGTTATGCATTTAAATTGTTATAAGCAATGGAAAAAAATCCATTGCTTACGCTTGTAAAGAGTAAAAATCAGCTTTTACTTATTGCTTCTTAAACAAATCGGCAAATGTCGTTTTTTCACCCTTTGTGATTTTAACTTCAGAGAATAACGCTACGTAAAGTTTTTTCTCTTTAATGTCATCTATAAGATACTCTTTTCTATTGGCATCCGCATAGTGTTTTTTTACTTCTTCTGCAGAAATATTTGCTTCAACTGCAATTTTTTCATATTCTGCGTCAATTTCAGCATCTGTTACTTCAATTTTTCTTATTTTTAAGAGTTCTTCAACAATTAAACGGCTTTTGAGCATTTTTTCACAATCGCCTACCCAAGTTTCAAGCATAGCATCTTTTGTTTGACCTGAACCAGTAAGCATACTTTCAAGTTGCTCAGGTGACATTTGGAATTGCTGTGCCATCATTCTCCAGCGAGATTCTTTTTCAGCTTCAACCATTGAAGCAGGTAAATCGATAGGATTTTTTTCTACAAGTTGATCTAAAATTGCGCTTGCTTTAATTTCCCTCATTCTGTTTTCAAGTGCAACGTTAAGATTTTTAGAAATATCATCTTTTAAATCTTGAAGAGTTATATTTTGCGTTAACGTCTTGTGCAAGTTCATCATCAAGATCAGGAAGATCGCGCACTTTAAGCGCTTTTACTGTTACAGAAATCTTTTTTGTAGTTCCTGCAAGTTCTTCGTTTGCATCATCTTTTGCAAATTTTTTAGTAACAACTTTTGTATCATCTTTTTTCATTCCGATAATATCGTTATCTAGCTTAAAGATGTTTTGTTCTGTTCCAATTGTAAATACAAAGTCTTCTCGTTTTGTACCTTCAATTTCTTTGTCATCGTCTCCAACTTCAAAATAATCGATTGTAGCAACATCGTCTTTTGCAGCTTTTTCGCCATCTTTTTTATCTACAACCATTGCGTTTCTTTCGCGAATATTTTCAAGTTCTTCTTTAAGTTCAGCATCCCCTACACTAACTTGTGGTTCTTTGATGCTTACTTTATCAAGTCCTTCTACGGTAACTTTTGGCATTACATCGTATTTAATTGAAAATACTAAATCTTTATCCAAATCCATTTGAGGGAATTCATCCATAGAAGGTCTAGCATATGGAAGAGGTCTATTTTCTGTATCATTTTTATCTAAATCTGTAAATACTTCTTCTACTGCTTTTTCAATAATGTCAGAAGCTACATCTTGTTTAAGCGCTTCTCCATATTTTCTTTCTAAAATTGCAACAGGTACTTTTCCCTTTCTAAATCCGGGTAACTGAATTGTTTTTGCGTATTGAGCGATAAGCTCATCATAACTTTTTTTAACTTCCTTCTTAGGAACTGTAACGGTAAGCTTAACTGAAGAATGTTCTAAGGCTTCAAATTTTTTACTTGTTTCCATGATATTGTCCTTTCGAGAGTATGGAACCCTCGGTATAAAAAAAGAGCGATTCAGAATAAGTCCTGAATCGCTTCGAGCGGGAAACGGGAGTCGGACCCGCGACATCCACCTTGGCAAGGTGGCGCTCTACCACTGAGCTATTCCCGCAATATTTACACTATAAGTGTATGTTGCACGGCATTCCACAAACTGACTATACGAGAGAAGGGACTTGAACCCTTACGCCTAAGGCACTAGATCCTAAGTCTAGCGTGTCTGCCAATTTCACCACTCTCGCCCGTAACACAGTGTTCATTGCCGAACTCAGATATATTATCAATTTCTAAAAAAAATGTCAATGCCTGTATACGTATTTTTTTACACTTTTTTTTATATTTTATTTTTTAAAACACGTAAAAAGTCTTATGGCCTTGCAAAAAAGCATATAAATCAGTATACTTCTATAGATTATGCATGTAAAAAAAATAAATCCATCTTTAGCATTATTTTTGTGCGCAATACTGTGGAGCACAAGCGGAATACTCATAAAATTAACCGATTGGAATGCATTTGCAATATCAGGTGTAAGAAGCTTTATTGGCGCACTTACAATGATAGTTGCTCTAAAACGCTTTCCACAGTTTTTTATTAGAAATTCAGATGGAAGCATTAATAAGAAACAAACAGCAGACAGAATTATAGCAATGGTAGTTTATGCTGCAACTATGACACTTTTTGTATTTGCAAATAAGATGACAACATCAGCCAATGCAATTCTTTTACAATATACAAGTGTACTATATGTAATAATTTTAGGACCTTTTTTACTTGGAGAAAAAAACAGCCTTATCGATATTATTGCAAGTTTCGGAATATTAGCTGGAATGTTCATGCTAGTTTCAGATGGATTTTCTTTAGAATCATTTAATTCTGTTTCAATGACAGGAAACATTTTGGCCCTCTTAAGTGGAGTTTGTTTTGGATTAACAACCATTTTTATGAGAAGGCAAAAAGACGGGCGACCTGAAGATTCAATGACACTAGCACATATTTTAACATTTTTAGTGGCAATTCCATCCATATTGTCGCCTTCAGTTCCAAACACACAAAGTATTTTTGTGTTGATTATCCTTGGAGTATTTCAAATTGGTATTCCATCAATTTTGTACTCATTGGGCATTACTAGGATTACGGCAATAAGTGTTGCAATTATCACCATGCTTGAACCGGTAATGAATCCTGTTTGGGTATTTTTGTTTTATGGTGAAGTTCCAACATCAAATACTATTCTTGGTGGTGTTGTAATTCTAGGATTTTTAATTTTACGAGTTTATATAAAAAGCAGAAAAAAAGGGAGATAAACATGAAAGAAAGATGTTTTGTAATGATTAAACCGGGAGTTCTAAATAGGCGTATTGTAGGTGAGGTTATGACTCGACTTGAAAGAAAAGGTCCAAACCTAATAGCAATGAAAATGATGCATATTTCAGAAGAACTTGCAAATAAGCATTATGCAGAACATGTTGGAAAATCTTTTTTTCCACCACTTATTGAATACATCACATCAGGTCCTGTATTAGCAATGGTATGGGAAGCAGATGAATGCTGTGCAATTGTTAGAAAAGTTGTAGGAGCATCAGGCGCTTTAAATGCAGAACCGGGAACAATTCGGGGAGATTTTTGTATGCATAATAACAGAAATGTTTTACATGCTTCCGATAAACCTGAAAGTGCAGACAGGGAAATTGCACTATTCTTTAACGACTCTGAACTCTATTCATGGGAAGATGAACATAACGGAAAATGGAAATAACACATAAAAGGAAATATTATGAATGTAAAAAAAATAGGAATTATTGGTGCAGGGGCATGGGGAACTGCTATGGCTCAAGCCCTTGCAGCTGGTGGACATGAAGTTTGTATATGGGCATTAGAAGAAGAAGTAGTACTTGGCATTAATAATGAACATGAAAATACAAAATTTTTAAGTGGATTTAAGCTTTCTCCAAGATTAACAGCAAGTAGAGATATTATAGATGTTGCAGGTAACAAAGACTTTGTAATTATTGCAAGCCCTTCCCTATTTATGGTTCAAATTTTATCAAAAATTGTTGATATTCCAACTATACATGATGGTTCAACTTGTATTGGCGTACTTACAAAAGGTTTTATACCTACCGAAGATGGACCAAAGTTAATTATTGATGTTATGGAATCTGTTTTACCACCTTCATTTGAGAAAAATCTTGTATACATTTCAGGTCCGAGCCATGCTGAAGAAGTAGCAATGGGAAAACTTACAGGATTAATTGCCGCAAGTGAAAATCCAAAAAATTCAATTCGTTTTAGAGAGCTTATGAAAGTTAAAGGCCTTATGGTTTTTTCAAGCTTAGATGTTGTTGGAGTGCAAATTTGTGCTGCTGCAAAAAACGTTGTTGCAGTTGTTTTTGGAATACTAGACGCTATTGCAGAACAATCTGATATGTTTGGCGATAACTCAGAAAGCTTACTTATGGCAGCAGGATTAAATGAAATACAAACACTCGGTTTTGCGATGGGGGCAACACATCCTGAAACATTTACATCTATTGCCGGTGTTGGAGATTTAGAAGTTACTTGTAGGTCTAAATATGGGCGAAACAGACGGTTCGGAAGAGAAATAATAAACAATAACCTTCTTGAAAACTTTTCTAATCTTGATGATTTAATTTCTCGCATTTCAGAAATTGGCTACCTACCTGAAGGGGCTGTAGCTTGTAAATATGTTCAAGAAATTTCAGCATTAAAAAATATTAAACTCCCTATTTGCAATGGACTTTTTAGAATTCTTAACAAAGAGGTAAAACCTCTCGACTTTATTATTGAAATTTTGAGGTAGAATATGTTAGAAAAAATTACCAATACCTTTAGTGACATTGTAAAAACAGTTAGCGGTAAAGCAACTATTACTGAAAAAAATATTGAAGACTCAGTAGAAAACATTAAAATGGCTCTTCTAGAGGCAGATGTTAACTTACGTGTAGTACGTCGCTTTGTAAACTCAACTATTGAAGAAGCAAAGGGAGAAAAGGTTTTACGCTCTATTGATCCCGGACAACAATTTGTAAAGCTTGTCTACGATAAAATACTTGCCCTACTCGGCGACAAAAAAACAGATCTTAATTTAAAAGGTCCTGATACACAATCTGTTATACTTTTTTTAGGATTACAAGGGTCTGGTAAAACTACATCTGCCGTAAAGTTAGCAGCTCGTTTAAAAAAAGAAGGCAGAAAACCTTTATTAGTTGCTTGTGACCTTGTGCGTCCTGCAGCTATTGACCAATTAACCGTAATGGCTGCAAAAGCAGACATACCTGTTTACAAAGAAGACATAAAACTACCAGGAACTGCAAAAGATGCAGTACGCATTGCAAAAGCTTCTAGAGATTATGCAAAAAAGAATGCTTTAGATACTATCATTGTTGATACTGCAGGACGCTTACAAATAGATGATGGCATGATGGCTGAAATTGCAGACATTAAAAAAGCTGTTGGTGCTGATGAAATAATTCTCGTTGCAGACTCTATGACAGGACAAAATGCTGTAGACATTGCCAAAACCTTCGATGAACATTTAGGCCTCTCTGGTGTTATTCTTACTAAGTTTGACTCAGATGCTCGTGGTGGGGCTGCCCTTTCTCTAAAAAGTGTAACAGGAAAACCAATTTTATTTATTGGTACCGGTGAAAAAATAGAAGACTTTGAGCCATTTCACCCAGAACGTATTGCAAGCCGTATTTTAGGCATGGGTGACATTGTTTCTTTAGTAGAAAAAGCACAAGAAACAATTGATATTGAAGAAGCAGAAAAACTTCAAAAGAAAATGGCTTCTAATGACTTTACTCTTGAAGACATGCTTGACCAATTACAACGCGTAAAAAAAATGGGCTCCATGCAGTCACTTTTAGAAATGATGCCAGGCTTAGCAGGACAAATTGGCGACCAAGACATTGATACAAGCGGCATGAAGTATCAAGAAGCTATAATTTTATCAATGACAAAAAAAGAGCGAAATAATCACCTTATTATTGGGCCAAGTAGAAGAAAGCGAATTGCAAAAGGCTCTGGTACCTGTGTTGCCGATGTTAACAAACTTATTAAACAGTTTGAAAAAACAAAGCTTATGATGAAAAAAATGGCAAAAAACAAAGGCATGCAAGCTAAAATGATGGAAC
>CAYJJW010000116.1:0-6932 GCA_964370555.1 uncultured Treponemataceae bacterium
TAGCTAACAAAACCAAAACTTAAACCAATAACGATATTGTAAGTTAAAGGCATTAGTAAAATTGTTAAGAAACATGGTACAGCAGTTTTTAAATCTGAAAAATCAATCTTAGATATGTTACGGAACATATAAATACCAACCATTACAAGTGCAGGAGAAGCAATAAATAGTGGAACTATAGTTACAATTGGGGCAAAAAATAATGCAAGTAAAAACATAACCCCAACAACTAACGCTGCAAGACCTGTTTTAGCACCCATTGTAATACCAACGGTTGATTCACTAAAGGTAGAAATAGTACTTGTACCTAATAGAGCACCAAGAGTTGTACCAATTGAGTCTGAGTAAAGCATTTGGTTAAGATTTTTTATGTTTCCATCTTCGTCTTCTAATCCAATTTCTTTTGCACATGCAATAACAAATGCAAGTGAGTTAAAGAGGTCAATAAAGAGGAATGAGAAAATAGCGCCTGCTAGAGACCATTTTAATGCTCCCATTATATCAAGCTTAAATGCAATTGGTTCCATACTTGGAGGCAGAGAAACAACAGATTTTGGAAGTTCTACATTGCCTGTAATAAAACCAATAACGGTTACTATAAGAATACTAAATAAAATTCCACCTTTAATTTTTTTGTAATCAAAAAAGATCATTAATAGAAGTGCAACTAATGATAAAATAACAGGTACGGTAAAGTCACCAAGGGCTACTAATGTTCCAGGATTTGCAACAATAAGACCCATGTTTCTAAAACCAACAAGACAAATAAATAATCCAATACCTACAGTTGCTGCAGTACTTATAATTTTAGGAATTGCACGTGCAATTTGTTTTCTAATTCCAGTAAGTGTTAAAATCAAATAAAACACACCAGATAAAAATACTACACCGAGAGCAACTTGCCATGATGCACCTTGACCTGCAACAAGTGTGTAGGTAAAAAATGCATTTAGTCCCATAGCTGGAGCTAGTGCAATTGGCATGTTTGCCAAAAATGCTGAAAGGAATGTGCCAATAGCCGATGCAATACAGGTAACTGTAAAGAGTGCATTTTTGTCCATACCTGTTGATGAAAGAATTGCGGGATTAACAAAGATAATATATGACATAGTAACGAATGTTACAATACCACCTAATACCTCTACCTTAATAGAACTGTTGCGTTCACTGATTTTAAATACCTTATCGAGTAAAGTCATGAAAAATCCTCCTTTTTTTGTTTTAAGTAATTAAATTGTAGCACGACTTTTTCCATAACGCAAGGTTTAAAATAAAAAAAATTTAGGAAAACTAAAAGTTTTTGCGATTCCTATGGGACTATTACAGTTTTATATCCGCAAGAATTACACAGATTTGTAAGATTTTTATTGTAACAGAAATGAAAATTTATTGAATACCGAAAGGAATAAAAAAAGGAACATGGCTTACCATGCCCACATGCGTATGAGTACACACAAAAAAAAGCTCGGGAGATTAAAAAATCAACCGAGCCTCTTTAGTAATTCGTCACGATAGATTACATACATATATTTTAGTATTTTTCAGCAGAAAACCTTGAGATTTTGCAATTTTTAGAGCTAATACGTTCGTATTTGTGCAGGTACTGGTAAGTCTTTTTTTTTCTTTTTTTTGGGGGGGCTACCTCGTGTTGATATTCTCATTTTCACTGTAAATTCTGCGTTATACACGGAATAACAGCGATAACAGAAGTACATGCGAACGCACAGGTTCGCATGTACAAAAAAAAATAGTAAGCAATCCATAGCTGTAGCGGTAAACTTATGTGTACTGCTACAGCTCAACTGTAATAAACAGTTTTCATCCTAATATGCGAATTTAGCTATACGGAAACCGATATTTTCTTCTGCTGTTTCTGGTAAGGCAGAACGCCTTGCTGCAACTCTAGAATCATCTGCATCATCTGTATATGCCCCGCCTCTATATACACGATTAGGATAGAAATTTTTCCCAGTAAAATAATCTGCAATTGGATGATCGTCATTACGTGTACAATAAAAGCCTGAATCGTAATCAAAACACCATTCAGCAACATTACCACCCATATCGTAAAGACCTGCAACTTCTTGCTGCCGTGTTTTTACATCTTTAGCAGCACTCGCATTTTGAGAATACCATGCGTAATATTCCAAATAAGTTTCATCATCTGTGCCTGGATATTTGGTTCCAATCCATTTATGATCATTATCTAATGCAATTCTACCAAGAGCAGCATAATGCCATTCTGCTTCTGTAGGAAGCCTGTATCCACGTTGGTTTTTATCATCACCTAAAACCATAACTAGTTCATTAGCTGCAAGTACAGTATTGTTATCAACGACATTCCCCTTCGTAAAATAGAAACCTTCATTCCAACCATTATTATCAGTTCCCCATCTATAAGAATATACATAATAGTAAGGGTCATAACCATCTTTAACACTTAGTGCATTACAAAATTTAATTGATTCAAGCCAAGTAACATTGAAAATTGGTTTTGAGGAAGAGCTATCAAAATTACCTCCCTTTGCTGGCCATTGCCCCATTACATCCCACCATTGTTTTTGAGTTATTTCAGTTTCACCGATATAATAGTCTGTCATATAAGCAGTCACTGGTGCATATCCATCTATAGCCCGACGAAAGTCTCCGTCATGTATATACGTTAGTGGAATGGTTTCGTCACCAACTGTATTATACGTTCTTGTTACTACTTCAGACCAAAGGGATCCTTCTATATGCGCCTTAACGCGAACAGTAGTACCATCATGCGCAGGAAAAACATTCATAGTAACGTTATTTTCACAATTAGTCCAGGTATCTGTAGCATTAAGACTATATTGTATTGTAGCGCCTTCAATAGCAGTAATGGTAAAACTATTGACTCCACTTGTAATCACAGGAGCCTGCGTTACAAGAGCTTTATCTAGACTTAAGATTGTTTCGTCAGATGGAAAATAGTTTTCGCGTACAGTAACTGCTTTTACAGTTATGCTATCTTCTTTTAACGAAACCCCAAAAGGTCCTTCATATTCTATCCAATAACTATTTCCTTGACTGTAGTTTGAATCAGATAATGTGTAGTATGTTACTGCGTTGACATACTCTGCTATTTCTATCTTTACAGTTTGTACTCCATTCGCATCCATTATTCCAGCTTTCGTTACTGCAGTTGGCTTTTGAGTTTTTTCAGGTTTCGCGAATGTATAAGTAGCTATATCAGAGTTTAACCTTGAGTCACCGGTTATAATTGCTCTAACGGTAACATCACCTTGTGTACAATCTATTATTGAAAGCTGTGAATCATCAAATAAAGTCCATGTATCTAAACTAAATGGTATATCTGAGGTTGCCCAATAAATGATTTCATCACCAACGCCATAGTCATTATCGCTAATCGTTAATTTGTATTTTCCGGCTTCATCTGAGTTGCCTTGTATACTAGGAGTTACATAAGAGTCTTTTGTTGAAAAAGTGATATCTTCTTCAAAAGAGTTCGTTAGTCCATCTTTTACGGCTATACATGTTAACTCTACATTGTATTCATTATTGTTTAATGATTTTTTTATGTTTAATGTAAATGGATTTTCATATAATGTCCAAGCATCTTTAGAAAAATCTGGTATATCAGCAAAGATGTCGCTTGCAAACCAGTAATACATTGAGGCACCTTCCTCAGAAGTCAATGTAATTGTCAAATCACCATTTTTGTCATACTCTGTATGTGTAATTGTTGGAGTTCTTACTGAATTAAAAAGTTTAAATTTTTCCATGGATTCAGCAGAAACAACCCCATCTTTAACTGCAACTACTTTTATCTCTCTTGTAGCTTCGGATATATACTCAGTAAAAGGAGAAGTATATTCTATCCATGGATAATTTATATTGTCTATATCAAAAGGATAATCAAGCCCTGATGTGTTGTAATATATCTGTGCACCGTCGAGAGCTGTTAAAGTAATATCTACGGTATCGTCGTCATTGTAAGTTGCATCAATTATTGGGGCGTCCAATGAAGTGATTTTTTCTTTTTCAAAAATCATATTTCCATTAGAAATACTGAGAGAAAAACCTTTTTCGCTAAATATTTCTCCTGTCGTGGGAAGGCCTTCTCCTCCAGTAGTGTATGTTAATGTTAATGAATTTTTTCCGTCACCTGTTCCTTGAGACCAAGTTCCACTAGCAATTTCTAAATCATTTTCTAAGTATTTAAACGTATCAGAATTAAAGAAAATCTTTACGTTAGTAAAAGTTGTTCCTTGATACGTACCTAGTTCTAGGTTTATAGTAGGTACTCCCCATTTTGCATACAATATTATATTGTTAGTTACGGTGTCATTTTCAAAATTCCATGCATTTATGAATGAACTTTCTTTATACCAACCTACAAAGCTATAACCTGTTCTTGTTGGATCTGTTGGCTTTACTACTTTTTCACCACTCAGTACCTCAATAGATTGTACTAGAGTACCTCCCATTGATTCAAAACGTACAAAGTAAGTAGATGGAGATGGAGATGGTGGCACTTCCGATTGCGGGCAACCAACCGTCATCAATACTATGCTTATTAAAGCAAGTATTCCTAATAATTTTTTCATTTTTCACTCCTATTTTTGTTATTGTTTTATATAATTCGCTTAATCTCTATTCCTTACACAGCATATGCTGTTTCTTTAGGTACTTTACTTCGTAAATATTATACTTTTATCACCGACCTTTCCTCTTACAAAGTCCTCCCAAAGGATGTATGTTTTAGTAAAATGGTAATAGTTTTAATATCAACAAAAAAACACTGAAGACAGTTTTTATAGCCATCTTCAGTGTTAAGTTAAAAGCTCTTATCGTGGCGTCGTATTAAACTCCCGAATAATTCGAAGCGAATACTCTGAATTGTATGAATAATCTTGAACACTTGAATCAGAGTCAAAATCTTGCACCCATCTTCGAGATCCCCCCCATTCTGGTGGTTCCGCTTCAGAACAAGACCATAGTGTATCTGTTTCAGTTATAAGTCCTGTTAGTTTTGCATTTAAAAACACTTCATTTAATTCGGTTGCATTAGGAATGTGCCAATCAAAATGAGAAGGTGGATTTGTCACGTAACTATAGTGCCCTGGCCATTGAGATTCATTAAGTGCAGATGAATAGTTTAAAGCTGTAAGATTTTCACTTACTTCTTTATACGAATTGCCTTCGCCAACCCAATAAATTGTTCCACCACCGGGTCCTGTATCTCCAAGCTCATATGCTTTTGGATTATAAGCACGTACAGCACGTACATTTATGTCACCATACTGTCCATCCCATTGCGTATTTGCTTTATCCTGACTATAATAGCTAGCACTGGCTCCTCTAATGGTTACTGACCATGCCTTTGTAGGATTTTCAGGAGGTGTAGCTTCAGTCCAACCAGTCCAATAACCTTCTTCATCTGCAGACCAGTACACAAGAGAATTGTCGTAGTCGAGGTCAATTCTACTTTTACCATACTCATTAAGAACACCACGAGTTGGCAAGTACCAGTCAGTATAGTTTCCTCCTGTATAACCATCAGCCATTGTTTTGGCATCAGCCCAAGTAACACCAGAAGTATTTAATACATCACTTATTTCGCGGTATCCACCTTTGTTATCTGCATAGAAAATAGTACCACCTGCAGGTCCTTCCTCACCTACAACATATAGCTTATAATAGTTTACTGTTTTTTCAATGGAATCTGCATAACCAGCTTTACTTGCTTTTACTGTAATACTCGTAGAACCTTCTTTTATAGAATTTGTACCATTTCCAGGAAGCTTTGTAAAGGTATTTTCCCCACTATATTTAATGCTATATTCTACATCAAGTGTATCACACGTAAAAGTTAAACCATTTGAAAATTGAATCGCAGTATCATCAACAAGAGGGTTGTCTAAATACAGTATTTCAGGTGTTGCAACTCGTCTATTATACGTAGCACTTACAACTTCTGAATTTGTCATTTCATCTTTTACTGCAATAGCACTGTATGTAATGCGTGTTTTTTCACCAAATAAAATTTTTGCACTTCCATACTCGTACAGCGTCCATCCATCAGCAACCGGATCACTAGTTGTTTTTTCTGCGTCTCCACTGGTATAGTATATTTCTGCTCCATCGGTAGTACTACTTAGTTCTAATGCAGTTCCTTCTCCAACGTCAGAACCTTGCATGTCAAAGGTTGGATTTTGAACCGTTGGCCTCAAATTATATGTTACACTGCTTACAGCGGAGTTTACTAGACCATCTTTTACTGCTATGGCACTATATACAATACTTGTTTTTCCATCAAATTGAATTGCTGCATTCCCTTCTTCATACCATATCCATCCATCTGAAAGGGGATTGCTCGTTGCTTGAGCTGTGTCACCACTAGTATAAAAAATTAGTGCACCGTCAGTAATACTAGAAAGGGAAAATGCGGTACCATCCTCAACTATAGAGGAATCCGGAGTAAAAATTGGGCTTACAGTGATTCCTTGCATAGTATATGTTGCACTAACTACCTCGGAGTCTGTCATCTCATCTTTTACCGCAATAGCTTTCACAACTACTTCTGAAACACCAACTATAATTGAAAAAGGTGCTTCGTATTTTGTGCTATTCACTGTTGGCGGTGTATTATCTATTGTATAATACACAACTGCTCCTTCAGGCACGGAAATTGATATGCTCAAAGAACCCGCATCATAAACTCCACTTGCGGGAGTAATTACTGGTGGAGAAACCTTTCCTGGCTGAGGTTCAGGGTCGGTAATATTCCCAGGAGGGTTTTCCGGCACCTCTGAATCTGTTGGTTGCGGACAACCTACCGTCATCAATACTATGCTTATTAAAGCTAGCATTCCTAAAAATTTTTTCATTTTTTAAGCTCCTTTTATAAAATGATTTAAATATAAAAAAACCGCAAAAAATTC
>CAYJJW010000117.1:0-6931 GCA_964370555.1 uncultured Treponemataceae bacterium
GTGATGGTGCCATTTCACAAGATGAAATTGAAGCTTTATTGTCAGGGGTAGACCTAGGCGGTGGTGGTAGCATGGGTGGCGGAGGAAGTTTTGGCGGTGGAATGCCGGCAGCTCCTTCAATTGACACCGGAGCTATACAAGACTTTATCAACGGTACTGTAGGTGCGTTCTCATCAGGAATACAAACTATGACCAGCGCAACATTTACTGTGGGTAATCCTATGGTAGAGGTTTTAAGTCGAGATGCAGTACTTATGAAACTACCAGAAATGGTAGTTTTAGTAAAAACAGATTTTTCACAAGGCCTATATGGTGAGCATACATTTATTCTATCACCAGAATTTACACAAAAAGTTGTAAGTTTAGTAACTAGTGATGATACAGCCGAAGTTGATGATATGGCTCTTTCTGTAATTGGTGAACTTGTATCTCAACAAGTAGGAACTGAAATTACAGCTCTTGCTGCAAAATTTCCCGGCTTGGCAGCAAATCCTGCTCAAGCAACACATATTCCAAAATCAACAGTAAATTTTACACAAGATCAAGTTATGCTTCTTTCATATCCTGTTTCAGGTGATGCAGGAGTATTTACCATTTGGGAAGTAATGGGACAAAGTGTAGCAAATGATATTAGTAATGCTTTTTCTGCACCTGTAGCCTCTTCTATGGGAGGCGGATTATCTGCCGATGAAATGGCAAGTCTTGGAGGCGGTATGTCAATGGGCGGCATGGGCGGCGGAATGTCTATGGGTGGCGGTTTTGGTGGTGGCGGAATGTCAATTCCAGGAATGAATATTCCTAATGTACAATCGCTACAATATCCTAACTTGCAACAAGGTATGAATTCAATGGAGCAAGGGAACATCAGTCTTATCATGGACGTTTACATGGAAATGACTGTAGAACTTGGTCGTACTAAAAAACAAATAAAAGAAATACTAGGTATGGGTGAAGGTACTATTATCGAGCTTGATAAGCTTGCTGGTGAACCTGTTGATATTCTTGTTAATCACAAGCCAATAGCAAAAGGTGAGGTTGTAGTTATCGATGAAAACTTCGGTGTTCGTGTTACCGAAATCTTGTCACCAATTGAGCGGGTTAGCGACTTGCATTAAGTATTATATGGGTGGGGGCCGATTATTAAAACTTATTCTAAAAAACTACTATGTATGGGTATTGTACTTACCCTATTCATATGTTGTGCTTTTTCTCAAGATGCAGTAGCAGAAAATGATACTGATCAAACTATAACACAAGAAAGCGATTTTGTTATCGCAGCTACAAATGACACTGATAATCAATCTATGATTGAAGATCAAGGAGAGCAAGAAAATATTATTTGGCTTTTTGTGAGAATGATTCTTGCCCTCGTTTTTGTTGTTGCATTAATTTATGGTATTGTTTTATTTTTAAAAAAAGGTTTTGTTCCAAAAGAATCTGAAAATCCATTCTTAAAAAGGGCAGCAACGTTAACCTTAGCTCCAGGGAAAACTGTTCAAGTTATTACAATGCCTGATAAAGCATGGGTAGTGGGTGTAACAGATGCAGGAATAAACCTTATTGGTGAAATTACCGATGCAGATCTTGTAAATCAAATGATATTAGAAGCAGAAAAAGAACCTCTTTCAAAACCAAGAGATTTTGCTTCAATCCTTAATTCATTTACACATACAGCAAAAAACACAGAATCAATTTTAAAAGAACAAAGATTACGTTTAAGACGAGGCGGACACAATGAATAAACGATATGTTGTTCTGTTAGCAATATTTTTGTTTCTTTTTAGTGGTTCTCAGTTGTTTTCACAAGGTTTTCCCCAAGGATCAACCGATGGAACTCAGCAAATGGATGGTGATGTAACACCACTTCAGCTTCCAGCAATTGATATTCAAGTTCGTGAACCGGAATCAGGACAAGAGCTTGCTTTTTCAGTTCAAATACTTTTACTTTTAACTGTTTTAACACTTGCTCCAAGTATTTTAATTTTGGTAACATCATTTTTACGTTTTACCATTGTTTTAGACTTTATAAAAAGAGCCTTATCTTTACAACAAGTTCCTCCAACTGCAGTACTTAACGGTATAGCATTTTTTATGACTATTTTTATTATGTGGCCAACGTTTTTAGCCATATATGAAAACGCATATCAGCCGCTCGCTGATGGCAATATTAGTATTGAACAAGCAATTGGAGAAGCTGAAGCTCCTTTGCGCATATTTATGTATAAACAAATGGTAAATGATACTGATTATATAACACTTTTTATGTCTATGGGACAGTATTCAAGACCTAATACTTTGGCTGATGTTCCAACTCATGTATTAATCCCTGCGTTTGTCTTGCATGAACTGACTGTTGCCTTTAAGATAGGTATTTTGCTTTATATACCCTTTATTATAATTGATATGGTTGTTGCAAGTATTCTTATGTCTATGGGTATGATTATGCTTCCTCCTGTGCAAATATCTATGCCGTTTAAGCTTATGCTTTTTGTATTAGTAGATGGTTGGGGGCTTTTAACTCAACAGTTGTTTAATTCAATTATTCAATAAGGGGGTAGGTAGAAGTGGAACTTGGTCAACTGATAACATTACTTAGAGATGGTATAGTACAAATTCTTGTACTTGCAGGCCCGATACTCATTGTTGCTCTTGTTGTTGGTTTAATTGTTGCTATATTTCAAGCAACAACATCTATCCAAGAACAAACACTTACCTTTGTTCCTAAACTTGTATCAATTTTAGGAATGTTAGCGCTTTTGGGTGGGTGGATGTTTACAACACTTGAACAATATACAATTAGAATTTTTCAAATGATTTCTCAAATTACGCGGTAGATTATATGTTAATAAATGTATTGTTAGGAGATACCGAAGTATCATGTTAGAAGATTTGGTTGCAAGGGCACCTGATTTTTTTCTTGTTGCTGCGCGATGTTTAACATTAATTTTAAGTATGCCTCTTTTAGCAACTAGCGTTGTACCTAGAATTGCAAAAGTTGCACTTGCAGGCTATGCAGCCTTTTTAGTATTGCCCTTTGCATATGTAGAAGGTTGGAATGTTGACCCTTTTAGTCTCCATTATGCACTAATTTTAATTGGGGAAGCACTTATCGGTGTTATTACCGGTTTTTATATTTCAATGCTTTTTGCCGCTTTTAGCTCTGCAGGTCAATTTTTTACGTATCAAATGGGGTTTGGTGCATCAGAGGTTTATGATGCATTGTCTCAAGTATCTAATCCGCTTATGGGACAGTATTTAAACTTTATTGGCTTTATATTATTTATGCAAACGCAAGGGTTTCAAAAACTTTTTCTTGGTGGTATTTTGCGAAGCTTTCAGTCATTAAATGCCTTTACCTTAGTGCAAGAACGAGAAGGGTTTATGAACTTTTTATTGTACGGGTTAACGCAATTGTTCTTTGATGCATTGATTATTGCACTTCCATTAGTTGGAACATTATTTTTAATATCTGTTTGTATGGGGCTCTTATCAAAGGCAGCGCCTCAAATGAACCTTTTATCTGAAGGTTTTCCTATAACAATATTAGTAGCCTTTTTTACGTTAACCGTATTATTGCCGTATATGGCAGACTTTTTTATCAATTTGTTTGATGCAGGCTTTTTACGCTTGGAACGTTTATTTATTGAAGTTGGGGAGGTAATATAATATGGCTTATGCTGAAGATTTAGACCTCCAGTGGTTTGCTGCCGAAGATGAAGGCCGAACAGAAGATCCTTCCGAGCATAAGCTACGTAAGGCACGTGAAGAAGGTAGGGTTGCAAAAAGTCAAGAATTAAGTGGCGCTCTTGTAATGCTTTTTCCTACAATTGCTTTAATTATTTTAGCGCCATGGCTTTTTACTAATTTTTTAGAAATATTATTATATTATTTTCAGATAAGTACAACAGCAGAAATAAATGCATCTTTAGCATATGGATTTTATTATTACTTAATACGCACGGTTACTCCTATCGTTATTACGGCAATTGTAGGAGGCGTTTTAGCAAATTTAGTTCAAAATAGAGGATTTATTTTTTCTACTAAACCAATTGAGCCTAAGTTTTCAAAGATAATACCAAAGTTTGGAGAATACTTTAAAAAAACAATGTTTTCATTTGAAGGTGTGTTTAACATATTTAAATCTATTCTTAAAGTTGTGGTTATTTTTATTGCAGCCTATGTAATAATAACATCAGAATTTGAAACACTTTTAGCATTACTCGATCAAAATTTATGGCAGGGAATAGTTCATATTGCACAAATTGCTGCTAGAATACTGTTAGTAGCAACATTTATATTTTTAATAATTGCCATACCCGACTATTTAGTACAAAGAAAGCAATTTATTGATTCTCTTAAAATGACTAAACAAGAAGTAAAAGAAGAATATAAAACTATGGAAGGAGATCCATTAGTAAAAAGCAAGTTAAGGCAATTTATGCGTGAAATGCTTCAAAACAGTATTAGAGAAAATGTAGCCAAAGCTGATGTTATCATTACCAACCCGACTCACTTTGCTATTGCTATTCTTTATGAGCGTGAAACAATGCAGGGACCCATGGTAACTGCTAAGGGGCAAGATGAACTTGCGCAACAAATCAAACGACTTGCAGCAGAAAATGATGTACCTATGATTGAAAACCGCCCTTTGGCACGAGCCTTGTATGCAAACGTTGACGTAGGAGATATTATTCCTGAAACATATTATACGGTGCTTGCAACAATTTTAGGTAAAATATATGCAATGAAGGGAAAGAAGATTAACTCTTGATGGCAGCAAACTCTGGCTACAAATATTAACAAAAAATCAAAAAATCTACAATAATTACTTTATTTTATTTTCATTTTATGATATAATATATTAGAGTGAGTCGAAATTTCTTCACTCATTCAATGGTAAATGGGGATTTACCATATATTAAATCTTAGGTGGGAACATGGCTGACAGCGCACAGCGTTTTGGAAGGTCTTCTGATTTAGCAATTGCTATTGCAGTAATTGCGGTCATAATGATGTTGATTATTCCTCTACCAACAATATTATTAGATGCACTCATGTCAGTTAACTTGTTGCTTGCGCTGATTATATTGCTTATAGTTATGTATACCCCACGCGCAATAGACTTTTCTTCATTTCCTACCGTATTGCTTGTTTCTACCGTATTCAGTTTAGCACTTAACGTATCTTCTACAAGACTTATTTTATCTCAAGGTGCAGATTTTGGCGGGCAGTTAATTACTGCTTTTGGTACCTTTGTTGTAGGTTCAGGTGGAACTGAGGGTCTTGTTATTGGTCTTGTTATTTTCATAATTTTAATTGCTGTACAAGTATTTGTTATAACCAAGGGTGCAACTCGTATTGCAGAAGTTGCAGCACGCTTTACCTTAGATGCTATGCCAATGAAACAAGCCGCCGTTGAAGCTGAATATAATTCAGGTGCTATCACTGAAGAAGAAGCCAGAGTGCGAAAAATGGATGTTCAAAGGGAAGCAGACTTCTACGGTTCAATGGACGGTTCTACGAAGTTTGTGTCTGGTAACGTAAAAGTTGGTATTTTCATTACCGTAATAAATCTTATTGTAGGAATTATCTTTGGAATGGCTTTCCGTGGTGAAGAATTAGGGATAGCAATTCAAACATATGCAAAGTTTACCATAGGGGACGGACTTTTATCTCAAATTCCATCTCTATTAATTTCTGTAGCAACCGGTATTATTGTTACGCGTTCTGTTTCAGATGGAAAAACAACACTTGGAACAGATATACAAAAGCAATTTTCACAAAATGCTTGGGTGTTTTATGTGTCTGGTGTAGCAATGGCTTTAATGGGCTTGGTACCAGGCTTCCCTTGGTATATTCTTGTTCCTATCGGTGTTGCATTATTTTTTATAGGTAGACGTTTACAGTCGTTAGAAAAAGCTTCTTTTGAAGCAAAGTTAAATAAAGAAAAAGAACTTCAACAAACTCAAGGCTCTCCTATTGCAGAAATTAGTCCTGTAGTACCACTTGATCCTCTATCTTTAGAGCTTGGGTTAGCACTCATTCCTCTTGTCGATAAAGAAAAGGGAGCAGAGCTCCTAGAGCGAGTAACTAGAATTAGACGTGAGTTTGCTCTCGATTTAGGTCTTGTTGTTCCAAGAATTCGAATAACTGACAATATGCATATAGACCATAATGCGTATAGTTTTAAAGTAAAAGGTATTGAAGTAGGCTCAAGCCATATTAGAATGGGCTGGTATATGTGTATGAATACAGGGACTGTTTCAGAAGAGCTTCCAGGAGAAGCAACAACCGATCCTGCATTTGGGCTCCCTGCAATTTGGGTATCAGAAGCTGATAGGGATAAGGCAGAGCGAGCAGGTTATGCTGTTGTAGATCCTCCAACAATTATAGCAACACATCTTACAGAGCTTATAAAATCTCATGCAGCTGAAATTTTAGGACGCCAAGAAGTACAAGCAATTGTTGATACACTTAAAAAAGAATATCCGACTGCCGTTGAAGAAGCAACAAAAATATTCAGTATTGGTGAAATACAAAAAGTATTACAAGGGCTTTTACGCGAACAAGTTTCAATCAGGAATATGGTTGTTATTTTTGAAACACTTGCAGACTTCGGGCCTATTACTAAAAAAGCAGATATTCTTACAGAAAAAGTACGACAAGCTCTTGGAAGACAAATATGCTTGCAATATGCAGATGAAGATAAAACTATACATGTATTAACGGTAGCACAAGATTTCTTACAAAAGCTTATAGAAAGCAGAGTAGATACGGTAAATGGACCTATTGCGGCCCTTGATCCTGTATTGCAACGTTCATGGATAACAGCCTTGAGTTCTTCTGTGGCCTTATCCCAAGGTAAGGGATATATGCCAATTATTTTATGTCCTGAAGAGGCAAGAGCTTTAGTAAAAGCAAGTACAGAACG
>CAYJJW010000118.1:0-6820 GCA_964370555.1 uncultured Treponemataceae bacterium
TACAGATCCAAACTCATGGCCGGTTTCTTTGTTTGCAAACTGGAGTGATAATAACTTTTTAGGAACAGGTAGAGGTATTTCAGCTAAAGTAATGGGCTCAAATGAAGAACAATCTATTTCATTCGATTACTCAGATACATGGTTTTTTGGGCAACCGCTTACATTTAATGCAGGTCTTTATGTAGAACACTTAGCTTCAACAACAGCATACAATAATTATTTATCAAACGGGGTTAATACTTCAGATTATTTTATGGATTATAATCAATTGTCATTTGGTGTTAATTTTGGCCTTGGTAAACGATGGGTTAGAGATTTTGGTACATTTACAACAACAGGTGGTTTTACAAACGCATTTTTAAGAAACTTTTATGATGCAGATTTATACGAACCGGTAGACACGGTTATTAGTGACCGATATGGAGCCTTTGGTATAGAAAATTCTGTGTATGCAAAAATTGCCTTTGATTCAAGAGATTTATATTATGACCCATCAAAAGGATTTTTTGTTAGTCAGCAAGTTTCTTGGACAGGACTTATACCTGAAATTGAGTCTGAGTACTATTTAACAACCGATACAAAAGGCGAGTTATATTTTACTCTTTTAGACTTACCGGTTAGCGAAGTGTGGAATTTAAAGTTTGTGCTTGCAGCATATTCTAATCTCTCATTTCTTATTCCTGCATATGATTCACCTATTAGTTCAGAAAATATGTTCAGTATAGACGGTATGTTTAACGGAAGAGGATGGGGGCAATCTGCAGTAGCCGACCAATCATTTGATATAGAAGGTAGAGCACAGTGGAGTAGTTTCTTAGAACTTAGAATGCCATTGGCACCGGGTATATTCTCTTTAGATTTTTTCTTTGACGCTATAGCAATAAAAGATACACCAGAAGAGCTTTTTACAAATCTTTCAAGTAATGACTTTTTCTATAGCTTTGGGCCTGGAATGCGTTTTTCACTTCCTCAATTCCCTCTTCGCTTGTTATGGGCTTGGTCATTTAAATACGATAATGGAAAATTTGAGTGGAACTCTCAAACAGAAGATAGAGGAACATTTGTTCTCTCATTTAACTTAACAAATCAATAGGCTAGCATAGGAGATAGTATGAAAAAAAGAGTATGTATTATATTTGTTTTGGTTGTTAGTGCATGGATGGCGTTTGCACAGCAAATTACCATGTTTGGTGTTGTTGATACATCGTTAGTGTATACAACATATTTTAGAAATACTACAGCAGTTAGAAATTATGATGCAAAACGTCTTGAGTTTCAAAATGAAATTAATAATCTCACAAATGAATTAAAAGAATTGCAAGCACAAAAGCTTGAGCTTGAAAAAAATGGCGACAGAACACAAGCAATGCGTCTTGAAGCACAAATTACAGAAGAAGCAGAGTTTTTACAAGAATATACATGGGCAAAAAATGTTGAGCTTGAAAATTTACGAAAAAATCTAGCAGACTCTGATTCTTTTTATCAAAATTTATATAAAATTATTGGAGACATTGCAGAAGAAAAAGGGTACAGTATGATTCTTGACCTGCAAGCAGATTCAATTCTTTGGTATAGCCCAAGCGTCGATATAACAAACGAGGTTATTTCTCGCCTTGGATCCTTATAACAAATTAAATTTATCATGATAAAACAGGTTTTTGCATAAGGTACATAATGGATACAGAAAAAACAACTCAAACACCTTTAATGCAACAATATAATGACATAAAATCTCAATATCCAAACGAAGTGTTATTTTTTCGCTTAGGCGATTTTTATGAAATGTTTGATTCCGATGCTCATGAAGTTTCAAGGCTTCTAAATTTAACTCTTACAAAAAGGGGTGCAAATCCTATGTGTGGTATTCCATATCACGCATCGAGGGTATATATTGCACGTTTATTGCGTCTTGGAAAAAAAATAGCTATTTGTGAGCAAACAACACTTCCTACCGCAAAAAAAGGAATTGTAGAAAGAAAAGTAGTAGAAATAATTACTCCCGGTACCGTTGTTGAGCATCAATATTTAGAACATAGTACCAATAACTTTTTAGCTTCTCTTTGCCTTGTTGATTCTTCTAAAAAAATATCGTATGCCTATATTGATATTTCTACAGGAGAGTTTTGCGCAACAAGTTGGGATGCTAAGCATACCGAAGTTGAATTACCAAAAGAACTCGGTCGTTCTATACCAAGGGAAATTTTAATTTCACGAACATTGCTGCAAAATACAAAAATTCAAACTATTTTGCAACAATTTCCCAATATTGCAATTAGCTGTGAAGATGATTGGCATTTTTCTCACGAAGTATGTTATAAAACACTTAAACGACAATTTGCAACCGTAAATCTCAATTCCTTTTCATTAAGTTCTACTTCACCTGAGATTGCGTCAGCCGGGTGCTTACTTGACTATGTTATACGAAACTCAGGCTTTGATGGTAAGGACGGTGTGCTTTCGCATATAAAAACTTTAAGGGTATATTCAGATTCTCAGTATGTTCTTTTAGATGACTCTTCAAGAAGAAACTTAGAATTAATAGGGAATTTGCGTGACGGAACAGTTCAATACAGTTTATTAGAAACGGTGCTTCATACAAAAACCGCCATGGGGAACAGGCTTTTAAGAAATTTCTTTATGCATCCGTCAACATCAATTAAACAAATTGAATCAAGACAAAATCACATAAAGTTCTTCTTGCAAAAGCAACCTAATTTGGAAAATATACGCAATGTACTATCAAATATTTTAGATATTGAGCGTCTTGTAAGTAGAATATCCTTAGAAAGAGCCCATGCTAAAGATCTTCAAGCATTAAAAACCAGTTTAGAGCACTGGGTTACTATCCGAAGCGAAATAGAATCCTTTTCAGATGGCAGTTTTTTTGATATTCTCTGTGCTGGAACTACCGATGAAGCAAAAAATATCATAAGTACAATTTTTTCTGCTCTCATTGAAGATCCATCAACAAGTTTAACGGAAGGAAATTTGATTAAAGAAGGTTGGTCTACAGAACTCGATAAACTTAGAGATATTCAGCATAACTTTAATAGGATCCTTGAAGAATACATCGAAGAAGAAAAAAACAATACGGGGATTTTAAACTTAAAAATTAGATATAATCGAAATATAGGTTACTATATGGAAGTTACTAAAGGAAAGTTAGATTTTGTACCTGAGCACTTTATTTTACGTCGTACAATGATTAATGGTGATCGTTATACTACAGTACGTTTACAAGAGCTCGAACAAGATTTATTATCTTCGGGTACAAAAATAGTAGAGCTTGAAAGAGATTTATTTTTGCAATTACGTGCAAGTATCGCTTCTTCAATAGAATATCTTTTGTTTATTGCATCAGAAATTGCCTATATCGATACAATGTGTTCCTTTTCGTATGCAGCACTTTTGCATAATTGGGTTTGTCCTGAATTAAATGAAGATAAAGTTTTAGAAATAAAAGATGGAAGGCATCCTGTAGTTGAAATGCATCTTCCTTCTGGCGAATTTGTGCCAAATGATACCTTATTTGATGAAAAATACTTAGCTTTAATTACAGGCCCAAATATGGCAGGAAAAAGTACTTACCTACGTCAAAATGCTCTTATTGTATTTTTAGCCCACATTGGATCTTTTGTGCCGGCAACATATGCAAAAATTGGCATTGTAGATCGAATTTTTTGTAGGGTAGGAGCTTCCGATAATCTTGCAAGAGGGGAATCAACCTTTTTAGTTGAAATGTCAGAAACTGCGCTAATTTTACGCTCAGCTACAGAAAAAAGCCTTATAATAATGGATGAGGTCGGAAGGGGAACTTCTACAGAAGATGGTCTTTCAATTGCATGGTCCATCTGTGAATATTTACTTAACTCCATAAAAGCACGCTCCTTTTTTGCAACCCATTATCATGAACTTACAAGAATTACACATACAATGATAAATTTATTGTGTTTGGATGTAAAAGAACAAGACGAGCATATAGTATTTACAAGAAAAATTCGCAGCGGTGCCTCTGAGAACTCATACGGTTTACATGTTGCCAGATTGGCAGGTATACCGATTGAAATAATACAAAGGGCTGAAGTTATACTTGATGGTCTACAATATAAAACACCTTGGACAGAGCTTCCTGAAACAAAAACAAAGGCTGAAACTCCACAAATTGCAGAAAACACTAAAACTGCTCTTAATTTATTTGCTGATGAAGAAATGGTATTACATGAACTTTTATCATGTAATGTCGATGCTCTTACACCACTAGAATCTTTGCAACTTCTTGCAAAATGGAAAAAAAGTTTGTCAACACAGTAAAAAATTGTTTTAAAATCGCATTTTTTATACAATAATAATAGTATGAGTATTTTTATTGTTATATATTATATTAAAAAAACATGTTCTGTTTTGCTTTCTCTTATTAGTTTTCCTGTTACTTGTGTTTCATGTGGTAGGCCGTGTGTTGAAATAATACTTTGTAAAGAATGCCAAACTGAATTTCTCAGTGGGTACACTCCACTTCAAAATCGATGTTCCTCATGTGGTGTAGAGCTACTATCAGAAGATGGAACCTGTCTTGAATGCAGGAATACTAATGATACAGACCAAAATGAAAGTGTATCCCAAGTAGTAAATAAAAGTGAACGTTTAAAAGATCTAAAAAGTATTTTTCCAATACACCGATATACTCTTTGGAAAAAAGAATTACTATTTGCATGGAAAATGGCAAATAATCGCTCTATTACACCCTTACTAGCAAAAACAGTGTATGCAGTGTTGCAAACATATTATAAAGGTATTCCTGTTGTACCGGTTCCACCCAGAAAAAATAAAATTAAAGAGCGTGGATGGGATCAAATTGATGATCTCTGTTGTTACCTTCATACGTTTTATCACGTTCGAATTTGCAATGCGTTATTACGTATTTCAAATGAAGAGCAAAAAAAACGTAACAGAAGAGAGCGCCTTTCAAATATAGAAAAAAATTATATACTCAATCCTAAGCAAGTAAGCCTATGTAGAGAAGTAGTTATCCTTGATGATGTAATGACAACAGGTGCTACACTTCAAAGTTGTGCAAAAGCCTTAAAAGAAGGCGGTGTTGAGTATGTTCATGCAGTAACCTTGTTTTATGTATAATGTTATTACAGTACAATAACTACGTGCGATTGCAAGACTTTGTTTTTATTTTGTGTAATTTATACAAATATCTTGCATTATAAAAAAACATATGTTACACTTTTTATTGTGCGCTTGTAAAGTGTGATGTTTGAAAGCGACCATATGGAGGTTTTATGCAAAATAAAAAACAAAAAGTAGCAATTATTGGTGCTGGAGCAATAGCAGCAGTACATATAGATTCATACCTATTACATAGTGAATTATGTGAAGTAGTAGCAATTTGCGACTCATTTTGTGATAAAGCTAAAAAAATGGCTGAATCAAAAAATCTTAAAAATATAACATTTTACTCTGAATTTGATGACATATTAAAAGACGAATCAATAGATATTGTTTCAATTTGTTTACCACCAAGTTTACATGCAGAAACAACAATTAAAGCTCTTCAAGCGAATAAACATGTATTGGTTGAAAAACCTATGGCATCATCTCTTGAAGAATGTGACCAAATGATTAAAGCTGCTAGTGAAAGTAAAAAAGTTTTATCTGTTGTATGTCAAAATAGATTTAAAACTCCTATGATGAAAATAAAAAAAATGCTTGAAGAAAAAGTAGTAGGACATATTCGACAAACAACTGTAAACTCTCTATGGTGGCGAGGTGAAAACTACTATGACATTTGGTGGAGAGGTCGTTGGGAATCTGAAAGTGGCGGCTGTTTAACAAGTCATGCGGTACATCATATTGACCTTATGCAGTGGTTATTAGGTATGCCAAAAAAAGTTACCGCTGTAATGAACAATTTCGGACATTCTAATTCAGAAGTTGAAGATATTGCTGTTGCTATATTCGAAAATGACAAATCGCTCACTAATTTTACAGCTTCAATTTTAAGTCATGGTGAAGAGCAAGAAATGGTTTTCCAAGGAGAAAAGGGTAGAATTTCAATTCCATTTGTTCCTAAAGCATATAAAGCCTTAGAAAATGGCTTTCCTGAAGATGATGAAGACACTGAAGCAAAAATTGACTCATTTTATAAGTCATTACCAGATTTAGAACTTGAAGGCCATGATGCTCAAATTAAAAACTTTCTGTATGCAATTGATGGAAAAGAAGAGTTGATGATTACAGGTGAAGAGGGCAGAAAGTCCATTGAAATTATTATGGGAACATATAAAGCTGCCATTACAAAACAAGCCGTAGAGTTTCCTCTTCAAAAGGATGATGACTTTTACTGTAAAGAAAAGATGTTAAAAAAGGTGCCACACTTTTTCGAAAAGATAAAAAATATTGATAATTTTTCAACATCTGAGATAACATTAGGCAGAAATTTCAATAAATAGTTATTTAAAACGCTTTTTTTTCAAAAAAATATAAAATACAACGTTGACATCTAACTGGTATGGTAGTATAATAGCTTAGGTGTTGGAGAGACACATTAATTTTTTAGGAGGAAACATTATGAAAAAGAATGTTTTGTTAATCGCAATGATTATTATGGTTCCCGTTATGGTTTTTTGTGGCGGTGGAAGTGATTCAGGAAGTGATTTGACAACAGTGTATATTGCTGGTACATCAGGTGCTACAGATACACAATCAATTGCACACATGGACTTAGCTGAAAGGCTTAATGCACTTGGTGGATGGGCAGCAGAAGCTCGTATTGGTGGAGTAATGGGTGAAACTGATGATGTTACAGAACAAG
>CAYJJW010000119.1:0-6764 GCA_964370555.1 uncultured Treponemataceae bacterium
CTATACTGTCAACCTTAAACAAACCTTAATTAATTTGTAAAATTGGCGTAAAATGATAATTATTAAAAAACTTTAATGTTCATAAATATTATAACACACAAATAATGCTTACAGTTAAAAAATTTTATAGATTTATTGGCAATTGGAGGAAGTAAAAAGTTACAGGATAATTACTAGTTATGAGTTACTAGTTACTACTAATTTTTTCACCGATGATATAAGTATTTATAGTTTATTAATCTAGTACTTAGTAACTAGTAATTTGTAACTAAATTCTCTTCTGCTTCACTCTTCCTTATATACAATGGTCCATCGTAATCTTTGATGGCGTCATCGTTATTTGAAAATTTTTTAGCACCCAATTCTAAAAGTGTGAGAGTGATATTTTTGTTGATAGGTAAAAATAGTCTTAAATCTTGTTCTGCTCGTATTGCATGGGCTTTTTCTACAAAAAGTTCGGCATCAACTCCAACAACAAGAACGCTTTCTTCTTTATCTAAGAGATTAAGTATGTCTTCGGGGGAGGCATCAATTGGCTCTACAGTCATGTCGCCGTTTCTGTATACACTTGCATAAAATCGGCTTTTTTTAGCATCAATTACCGCTAACACTCCTCCCTTCCAAGAAGAGTAGGGGTGTGCAATTGCTTGAAGTGTAGGGATTGCAAACACTGGTACATTGTGGGCAAGTTCTAAAGCTTTTAGGGCTGCATATCCCAGTCTAAGCCCAGTAAAAGATCCTGGACCTTCGCAAAGTACGGTAAAGTCTAGTTCACTTGGCTCAAGTTCTACTTGTGAGAGTACATATTGAATGGTAATTAAAAGTTTTTCGCTTTGACGCATTCCTATATCGAGTGAAACAGTTGCATACTTATCGTCATTACGCGCAGCAAATGAAATACAGTTTGTTGAGCTATCTATTGCAAGGGCTTTCATGTTAAATCTCCATAGGGCCAGTTTTGTATGGTAATTGTTCTTTTTTCACTTTCTGTTTCATTTGGAACTTCAAGTTTTATGGTTATTACATCTTTTGGAAGCTCACTCATTATTTTTTCGCTCCATTCAATAATACTTACTCCATCCCCATAGAGTAAATCATCGGTGCCAAGGTCAATAAAAGAATCAACACCATCTAAGCGATACACATCAAGGTGATACAAGGGCATAGCACCGTTATATTCGCTAATGAGTGTAAAGGTTGGGCTAGTTATAGGCTCTTCAATTCCTAGCGAGAGGGCTATCCCCTTGGTAATGGTTGTTTTTCCTGCAGCAAGGGTTCCCTGTAAGGCTATAATATCGCCTTTTTTTAAAAATGAGCCAATTTTTTTTCCAAGATTTATTGTTTGTTCAGAAGATGTAGTATGTAAAACTAGCAATGTAGTTGATCCTTTTTGTCCATATCTATAATAAATTCTTTTAAAGCTTTATGTATTGGTAGAAGAGGATATGAAATATCGCTTTTTAAGGTTAATTCAACAGTGATTTGTCCCATAGGATTCATTTCTAGGATAAATTGTATAGGAACTTCAATATCTGCCTTAGGTAATCCAATTACAGCATCCCCATGATAAATTCTTCTATAGTAGATATGTCCTGGTTCGCGTTCAATGTTTTTAATTTCTTTAATTTCCATCTTCTATACCTTGTCCTTTTTGATTATTGCTAACCGTATTATATTCATATACTAATGCAAAAATATCGTTTTGTATCTTCTTTTGCATTCGAACAAACCTAATATTAAGTACACATACATTTTTATTTATTTCTTTTCGTGAGCGAACTATAATTCCTGTCATTGTAGCAACAGTCCCATTTGGAAGTGCTAATTTTATTTGCATGTATTGATCTGCTTTTATTGGGATTCCTGTTGTCATGCGGCATCCACTCGCCGATATATTTGCAATCTTTCCTTGATATTCTTTTGTATGTGGTGTAAAGTTTTTTTTCTTTGTAGTGCTATCTTCCTCTACAGTAACAGCTGCAAAGGTGCAGTTTATTAAAACATCTTTTCGTCTAAATTTTCTGCGTTGAAAAAACTCAACATCATTACTATGAATTACTACTAATTCTTCTATGCCATTTCTAGATTGATATCTTGTAACGCGAGTGTTTACCTGGTAAGCAATTCCACCTTGAAGTTCAAAGTATAATTGAATTTTTGCCAAGGGTTGTGGTTGTACAGGATATCCATTGATATCTTGGGCTACTTCAAGAAACAAACCTGTTTTATTGTTTTCTATAATTTTTGAAGGATGGTGCGTGTTATCATCGGTAACGTATGAAATAGGCAATCCTTCTGAAAAAGCAGTTGTGCTTGTTAACAGTGAAAGACTTCTCTTTGCATGTTCGATTTTATAGATAAGCATAAAAAGTTCAAGTTTATCAGATTCTAAATCTGTTTCGGATGCGTTTTTTGTGTTATTGCTCATCCCTTCATAAATTCTTTTAAAAACGGTATTAATACAGTATTCGGTATTAGAAATTAGGGGTACATACGTAATACCAAATATTTTGCATTGTTCTTCAAAAAAAGCAATGTCTTGTTTTGAAAAATCTAATCGTAATGCAGTTTTTCTTAGAGTCTTTGTATCTAGTCTTTTTATTGGAGCTTTTGTTGCTGCATCTCGCAATGTTCTGAGAAACGAGCCATAAAGTTGTCGTACAACGATTATTAGAATAACGCAAACAATAACGGCCATTGCAATTTGAACTGCAGGTGAGTCCTGTCTGCCTCCTCCAAATCCTGTAAAATTAGTAAGTTGTAGTATTAACATGGCGCTCCAAGATATGCAGTTGTTGCATTAACAAAGGCTTGAAGTTTAGGAACAATTTCATATTCTGCTAAATCCCCCGTAAGAACGGTGTCATGAGAAGCAAGAGAATCTTCAAATTCTTGTAATATTGGTGTAAGTTCTTGTAAAAAACCTGAAATATTGGTGTTTTCTATGCGTAAATCGTCAAAACGATTTGGAAAAAGACTGCAAAAATAGGAAATATGTTGAATGGAGTCTAATTTATCGACAAAATTCATTACTATAGTTGAAACTTCTCCATCTTTATTACTTTGCAAAAGTACAGGGACTTGTAATAATTGTGTAATTATTTCTTCGAGTGCTGTAGATGTATTTTCAATAAAAAGAATAACATCCTTTTCACTCATGGTTTCAAGTTGCAGTTTTTGCACTGAATCTAAAGATTTTTTACAAGTACTTTCAAAATCGTCTTCTGTAACTAAATGTCCGTCGGTACAAATACGAATTATTGTTGCATTGGATGCCTCACAATCTGTTTCTATCGCTTGCAGTACGTCCCCGATATTCTTTTCATTTTCAAGTGAAAACTCTAATTGTTGCCCGTTAATTACTATGTCCATAGTCCCCCCTAATTATTGCCTGAGTTTTGATTTGAAAAGTTAGTAATAGATGAAGATTGGCTTTCTAGGCTGTTAAGAGCACTTTCCATTCGACCGTATTGAACTTTTAAATTTTGCTCGGTTTCTACCAGTTTATCTTCTAAACTTGCAATTTTTGTTTCAGATGAATCAATTTGTCTGTCTAAGCTTGAGTTCTTTGTTGCAATAATACCTCCTACTTGCGTAAACGCTTGTAAATGTTTATCCATTTGGAACGCAAGGCCTGAATCAATAACTAAATCCTCATCTGTATCATACCCGAAAAGATTTTTTATATCAAGAATATTATTTGCTAATGCATCATCAAGTATATCTTCGTTAATTTCTAAATATCCGCGTAGGCGACTTGATGTAACTCCCGAAAAGCCTCCGGTACTTGCACTTGTAGAAATGCCGAGTTGTGAAAGCATATTAATTTCTGAATCATCACTGGAGTTATATGCATTTGATGCAATTTGTTGTAAGTTGTTTTTAGTGTTTGTGAGAGAAAACTCTCCTGAAAACATTCCTAGTCGTTCATTTGCTGTTTCTACTTCATCATCACTTAAATATTCAAGCTCGCTTATTATTTCAGGTTTATTTTGGGTTAAAATGTTTACTTCTGCCATAAGTCGATTATATTGTGCTACAAAGGTAATAAGTTGCTCTTTTGCTGTTTCTGTATCGGGGTCGATGGTTATCGTTGCTGCTCTATCAGTAACATCATGAATATTTAATGTTACATTCGGAATAACATCATCAATTTCATTGGTTGGGCGTGTAATTGTAATACCTTGATATTTAATTTTTGCATCGCCTGCTACTTCAACAGCATTATTAGGAAGATAGTCATTTTTAGCAGAAGGATTTATTACTTCAAAAGGTGATAAACTCATGTTTTTATGGGTATTGTTATTTTTTACAACAATAGAATCTATGCTTGGATAATCACCAACCGTTATAGAAAATTCGGTACTGCTACCATCTGCATTTAAATTTGCTAACGGAATTTCAATACCTTCGGTTGTTTTAATAAAAACTGATGAATAATCTTCAACAGGAGTAACAGGTATAGGCTCTGCCATAGGCGGAAGTGTTGTATCGAGTTCTTCGTTTAACAAAGAAACATCTTTAAAGTTTACAACACCTGAAGAGGGAAGTGTAGGCTCTGTTGGAAGCACAGGCTCTTCCGGTAGTTCTGCTAGGGATGCCGAAAATTGAATAATATTATCTTTATTCGCTTTTGCACCTTCAGGAATTTTACTTTCAAAACCTGATGTAGGTGGTAAAAGTAATTGGGTATCTGATATTTCTATTTTTCCGGAAGAAAGACTTCCGCTATTTTTCATAGTTGATGATGTTAAAGGAAACTCTGCAGTAGGTGTTTGTGGAGCGGGGCGAATCATTCCTATATCTTTTGCAAATTGTTCTGCAGCTCCTTCAAAATGGAGTTTGTTTTCCATTCCCGGCACAAGAGATTCTATTAAAAGAGATTTTGTATCGCGAGTAACACCAATAAGTGATGCTTTTACCGTGTTTGCAGATCGTCGATTTATGGCATCGACAAAATCTTGTAGTTTCCCACCTTTCCAATTAAGTTTTATTGTTTTTTCATTAACAGTAAAAGCATATTCACCAGCTTCTACTTTCATGTCTGAGTCAATTTCTCCTGATAAAAATCTGTCTGCACTTGCAGTTTGAAGAACTTCTACTTTGAATGTTTCAAAATTTGCATCTCTATCGGGAGTTGCCGTGATAGCATGTTCTTGAGATGACGTAGCTACTTTTAAACTAAAAGGATTGTCAAAAGAGTAGAGATTTCTTGTTGTGTCTCGCAAGGTTGTCATTTGGGAATTAACTTCCCTCCATGCATCTTGCTCTGTGTGGAAGCCTTCGAGTCGAGTCTCTTCTCGTTCAAGAGGGACTCGCTCTACTTCCATTAGGCCGCTTATTAGGTCTTGAGTTCCATATTTATCGCTGACACCAGGTATATTTAAATCGGACATACGCTAGCTTTCCATCCGTTAATCTACCAGCTTTCGTCGATAAAATTACCTATAGCATCTTTTACGCGAATTTGCATATTCTGCATTTCAGTGGATGGAATCTCCCTTACTATTTCGTTTGTTACCGGATCTACTACTTTTACTACAACCTGATCCAGTTTTTCATTAACGTTGTACTGTAGTTTTTTTCCAATTGATGATGGGACCGAAGAAGTGTCAATGTTTTTTGACGCTGCATCTTGTACACTTTGCTTAATGGCATCATTTCTTTTTGCCAAATCTTTAGCTGCAGAGGCAATTTTTGCACTTACTTGCCCTTGAACCATCGGGATATTTCCAACTCCGTTTGTAATTATGCTCATATCGTTTCCTCCTTGAAACGTTAGATTTACAAAAAAGAGATAAAAGGGGGGCGCGACCCCTTTTTCTCTTTGCTATAACCCTATTAAAAAGACGACATCCAGATCTCTCTTTAATAAGTTTTCTGCACTTAGCTCAATAACGTTAATACGTTTTGTGGTAAAGCGTTTGCTTGAGCCAACATTGCGGTACTGGCTTGTGTAAGAATTTGATCCTTAGTGAAATCAACAATTTGTGATGCCATATCGGTGTCACGGATAGTTGATTCAGCTGCTTGTAAGTTTTCAGCTGCAATTGCAATACCTTCTGAAGCCATTGTGAAACGGTTTTGGTATGCACCAAGATCAGCTCGTTGTTTGTTAACTGATGTCATTGCTGAATCTAATGTAGCAAGTGACATATTAGCTGATTCCGGATCTGCAATGCTAAGTTTAGCAGCCATATCACCTTGAGCACCAGTAAGTCCCAAAGACTGTGCAGTCATTGTACCAATGTAAATGCGTTCGTTCTGATCAACGTTTGCTCCAACTTGAAGCTGCATAACTTGACCGGTTACTGAATCTGTTGCAAATGAACCAGTAAGCATGTTCATACCATTAAATTGAGCAGAACTTGCGATTCTATCAACTTCATCAATAAGTTGTGAAACTTCAACCTGAATTTGCATTCTGTCTTCAGCGCTGTATACACCGTTTGCAGATTGTACAGCCAATTCACGAATACGACCTAGAATGTCGCTTGTTTCTTGTAAGTACCCTTCTGTAACTTGAATAAATGATACACCGTTTTGAATGTTTCTTTCAGCTTGATTTAAGCCTCGAATTTGCATTCTCATTTTTTCTGATACTGCCAATCCTGAAGCATCATCGCCAGCTCTGTTTATACGTTCGCCAGAACTGAGTTTTTCAATGCTGCCTTGTAATGCGTGTGAATTGTTTCCAAGTACACGATTTGCATACATTGAACTCATGTTGTGATTAATAATCATCTAACACCTCCATGTTTATA
>CAYJJW010000120.1:0-6734 GCA_964370555.1 uncultured Treponemataceae bacterium
GGAATATTACGGTGAGCCCTTTAACCTTTATTGATGAAACACTTGGCGATAAGCCTCCGTTAGTGGTACTGGAGCTTTCAAGTTGGCAACTTGCAGATTTGCGGGGTAGGGGATTATTAAAACCAATTATTTCGGTAATAACAAAAATTGTACCCGATCATCAAAACTGGTACGGTAACATGGAATCCTATGTTGCTGATAAAAAACTTATTTTTGCAGATCAAAATGAAAAAGATGTATTTTTATGTTCGAGTGATGAAGATGGGTGGGGCGACATATTTGCAAAAGAAGCAAGGGCAAATGTTATACGTTACCCCGATGATATTCCTGATTCTCTATTTTTTGGAGAAGGTGAAAACAACGGTTGGCTTGAAGATTTAAAAGTTCCAGGCGAGCACAACAAAGAGAACATTCTTAATGCTGCGTGTGTTATGAGTTTAATAGGTGTTCAAGATGATGATATTATTGATATATTAAAAAGGTATACAGGAATAGCACATAGACTTGAAAACTTTTATAGCACAAAGCTTAAAAATACTAAATGTGTATTTTATAACGATTCTGCAGCAACGGTACCCGAATCGGTTGTAGCTGCAATTAGTTCTTTTCCACAAGGTTTACATGTAATAACCGGCGGTACCGACAAAGAACTTGATTTTTTACCTTTAGTTAATGCTTTACGCGAAGCAAAAGATGAAAATCTTTTATCTGTGTTTTTACTGGCAGGGACTGGAACCGACAAACTGTTGGTACTTTTAAAAACGCAAGGGGTAGAACTTGATTATTTTGGTCCTTATAATAGTGTTTTAGAATTATTAGAAGAATTAAAAAAGTTTTTAGAGCCACAAAACTATAAAGAAAGGCAAAATATTGTGTTTTCGCCGGGTGCTACTTCTTTTGGTATGTTTAAAAACGAGTTTGACAGGGGAAATACCTTTAAGACTTGTGTCAAAGAATTATTTTAATAAAATTAGAGGGAATTTTCTTGGAAAATCAGGAATTTCTTCTAAATTCCCTCTAATTCCCTCTAATTCCCTCTAATTCCCTCTAATTCCCTCTAATTCCCTCTGAACTTGTGTAGCCGACAAGTCTTTTGTTTAGTTTTGTTTTTCGTATGAATTTATGTTCAACAAGTTTCTCTAAGTCTGCTCGTGCTGTTTTTGATGTAATTCCAAAAAGTGTTTCAATTTCTTTACAAACAAAAATAGCTGAAGTTTTTTCTTGTATTATTTTTAATATTTGAATTTGTCGCTCATTAAGCCCTTCAATAATATACGTTTCTTTTTCGTTTCTTTGTTCTGAAATTTTTCTATCTAGATATTCTTTTAACTCTTGATAGGCTTTTTCCATTGTATCTAAATTAAATTGAATAAAGTAACTCAAATCATTGTTGTCTGTCTCTGTATACAAAAAAGCTTTTTCGTACTGTGCTTTGCTACGATAAATTATTCTAGATATTGAAAGATATTCTGTAAGCCAATATCCTTTTTTTAGAAGGTACCAATACACCAAGGAGCGAGCTGTTCTTCCATTTCCATCTACAAAAGGGTGTATGTATGAAAAGAAAAAGTGTATACAAATAGCTTTAATAATTGGATGTATAAAGTAATCACCTGTATCGTTGTTTGCAAAGTCACAAAGTTCTTGTAACAGAGTTGAAAGCTCTTCAACGGATGGTGGAGTATGTGCAATTTCGCCATCAATCGAATTGACAACTAATATATCATTATTTTTGCGTAAGCTTCCTTCATCTTCTGTATTATCGAGAGTTTTTGATGAAATAAGGCTATGAATTTCTAAGAGCATTTCAATAGATAGTTCATCTGTTTTTTTTTCTAACAAATAGCGAATTGTTTCGTAATTATTTACTATCATTTGTTGATCTTTATTTTGGGGCTTTGCACTCTTTCGAAGCATTTCTTTTGCCACTTTTCTTGTAGTGGAAGCGCCTTCCATTTTACTTGATGCAATTGCTTCTTCCATAATGGAACTTATAAGATAGTATTTTTTATTTTGGGGAGGGAGAATACTGCTTGTTTGAAGGTTCCCGCCGAAGTTTAAATCAAATTCATGTAAAAGCTCGTGCATTCTTTCAGTTACTGTATAAAAAAAATTATATGAGCCAATTTGTATAATTTTTCGTTGCATGTTTCTTTGTAGCTGTATGGCTTGCCAAAAAACTGCTTTATCTATAGATTCAGGCATTATGTATTTTGCCTTATCCCAATATAAATACTCATTATCAATTTTTTTTAATATCTTCGTGCAGTTTTCATCTGTGAGAATTTTCGCAAGAGTTTCTGTAAATGAGTGTTGGCTGGATGGTGGTTTTTCTATGCCCATACTTTATTATCGGTATAAATTATAAAAAATAGAGGGAATTTCTTGTTTTTTTTAAGAATTTCCCTCTAATTCCCTCTAATTCCCTCTAATTCCCTCTAATATTGAGAAGTTTAAACGTTGGTACCTGCTCGAATTTGCTCAAAAAGGCTTTCAAATTCCTTTTTAAACATAATTCGTGGAACAGGATATTCAGGATTTCCTTCTTTTGCTGCAGTTTTTGCCAATAATGGAATATCATTTTCACTTATCTGTTCAAATTTATTGGGAATGTGTAGTGTTTTATTGAGATTTTCTATAGCTCCAATAAATTTTAGAGCTTTTTCTTCCTCTGAATCAGTAGATTGAGTAATTCCTAAGTAATCTGCTAAAAAGGCGAATTTTTTATGAGCTTCTTCTCCATATTGAGATAATACATATGGCATAGTAACCGCCATTGCAAGACCATGCGGTATATGGTAAAAAGCTCCGAGGGTGTGACCTATAGCATGAATATAACCAACATACGCTCTTGTAAAGGCTAAGCCTCCAAGGTAGGCTGCTTGTTGCATGTTGGATCTTGCTTCTATGTTTGCTCCATCTTTGTATGCTAACGGAAGGTTTTCAAATATTAATCGTATAGCCTTCAGTGCATATTTTTTTGTTTTTGGGGTATTGCTTTTGCCTATAAAAGCTTCAACTGCATGGGCAAGGGCATCCATTCCGGTTGTTGCTGTTAATGTTGGAGGAAGGCCGATGGTGAAGTTAGGATCAAGAACAGCTCCATAAGGGATTAATGATGTGTCTTTTATAGCATACTTTTCATTTGTATCCGGTTCTGATATTACAGCTGCCAAAGTTGTTTCGCTTCCTGACCCTGCAGTAGTAGGGATAGCAAAAAGCGGTGGGAGTTTTTTTAATACTCTTAATATACCTTTTAACTGATGAGGTTTTTTATTTGGCTTTACGACTAATGCTGCAGCAATCTTTGCACAATCCATAGAAGACCCTCCACCAATTGCGATGAAGGCAGAACAAATGTTTTCCTTATACAGAGTTGCAGCTTCTTGTGCATTTTGTGATGTTGGGTTTGGAACAGTTTCATCATAAACAATGTAGTCTATATGTGCATTTTCAAGTGCATTGAGAAGTAGGCGTAATAGGCCTATTTCTTTGATTCCCTTGTCTGTTACAATACATACATTTTTTTTCTTTTTTTTAAGTAAAAATGTTGCTAATTGAGAAAGAGCATCTTCGCCTTTAAATAGCTTTGGTTCTCTCCAAGGCAAGAACCAAGATACAATGTAAATACATTTTTGAAAGCATCTATAAAATAAGGTAAGTATACCGTACATGAAAACTCCTGAATTGCGATGTATGTATCGCGTCTTTTAGTGTAAAAATTTATTAATTATAGCATATTTTATGAAGGTATGCCTAGAAGGCATTAAAAATTAGTGAAGAAGCATATTATCGCTTGTTATGTCACTATTTTTTATTTGCTTAAATCGTTGGATAATATCGTCCATGGTTAACTTTGCTTTTTCTTTTTCACCTATATCTAGGATGATTGAACCTGCATCCATCATTAAAAGTCTGTTTCCAAACTCTAATGCATGACTCATATTATGGGTAATCATCATAACGGTTAGGTTAAAATCTGTAGCAAATTTTTGTGTAAGTTCCATTACAAGACGAGCATTTGTTGGGTCAAGTGCTGCGGTGTGTTCATCCAGCAAAAGGAGATCAGGCTCTGACATTACTGCCATTAAAAGCGTTAGAGCTTGGCGTTGTCCACCTGAAAAAAGTTCAACATTGTCTTTAAGGCGATTTTCGAGACCCATTCCTAATACTTCTAGCTTTGATTTAAAGTAGTCCCTCATTTTATTGTTTAAACTTATGGTTAATCCTTTATTGCCTTTCTTGTGACAAATAGTCATATTGTCTTCAAGTGTCATTTTTCCCGCAGTTCCTAAAAGCGGGTTTTGAAAAATTCGCCCTATGTAACGAGAACGAATATATTCCTTGTCTTTGCTTATATCTTTTGTGCCTTTATCGTTTGTAAGAATAATGCTTCCTTGACTTGCTGTGTGTGTGCCAGCAATTACGTTATATAGGGTTGATTTTCCTGCACCATTTGAGCCAATTACGGTAATAAAGTCGCCTTTGTTTATATTAAGATTTATATTTGAAAGGGCGACATTTTCATCGGGAGTATCGGGGGTAAAAACCATTCGTATATTTTCTAACTTTATCATGTTGTGCTCCCTTTTATAAGTGACTTAAATCGTTTTAATGCATCGGTTTGTGTTATAGTTAAACAAATGATAATAAGTAATCCTGTGATAAGTTTTAAATCGTTAGGACTCATGTTAATTAAGAAGCCGTAGCTACGTGCAAAATACATAAGCATTCGGTAAATTATAGAACCAATAATAACACGGAAAGTGAGGAGTGCAATTTTATTTGAACGAAGCACAAACTCTCCGATCATTAGAGAGGCTAAGCCCGATACTACAACACCTGAGCCAGAGCCTACATCGGCAAAGCCTTGATACATTGCAGCCATTGCACCTGCTAAAGCACTTAATGCATTTGCAACGCAGATTCCAACACCTTTTACAATTTCAGGATTCATTCCTTGCGAAATAACCATTTGAGGGTTTGAACCAAGTGCTCCCATTGTGAGCCCAAAGTCAGTATGGAAAAATAAATCCAAAAGTGTTTTAGCAAATAGCACTACTAAAACTAAAAAAAGTACAACTGATAATTCAGAGCTCATAATCGAAGAAAACTGTTCGCTCACTGATGAAAGTATTGTTTCGTTTCGTAAAAGTGAAATATTTGCCCTGTTAGACATTATTCGTAAATTTATTGAATAGAGCATTGTCATGGTAAGGATACCTGCCAAAAGCCCCGGTATTTTTAATTTTGTGTGAAGTGTTGCGGTTACTAAGCCTGCTAAAAGACCTGCAAAGATTGCAACAAAGATTGCTATAACGGGATTGATACCGTTTACGATCAGACTTGCCGCAACGCTTGCCCCGAGAGGAAAAGAGCCGTCTACGGTCATATCGGCAAAGTTGAGTATTCTAAATGTGATAAAAACGCCCAATACCATGAGCGCATAAATTAAACCTTCTGTTAATATACTGTACATATTTTAATTATACCAAATTTTATTTTTTATTAAAAGTGACAAAAGCTCCAATGTTGCAATACAACACTGGAGCAAAGGAGGATTGAAAAATTATTTTTCAGTAAGGGTTCCATTTTCAATTATATAATTAGCTTGGTCAATGTAGCTTTGTGGAATAGTAATTCCTGCATTTTTAGCTGCATCTAAATCGAAAAGTAAGTCAGAGTCTGATGGTTCTGTCATAAATCGAACTGGAATGTTTGAAGGACTTTCGCCGTTTAAGATTTGTACTACCATTTCACCTGTTGCACGCCCTGCTTTGTAGTAGTTGAAGCCTGAAGCTATCATACACCCACCGTTTAATGCACCTGTTACATCAGCTGAAAATACTGGTTTTCCTGCATCTCCAAAAACTTGTACAAGGGCTGGGAGTGCTGAAAATACGGTATTATCGGTTGTGAGATAAATACCATCAACTCTGTTTATGATTGATTCTGCGGCTTGTTTTACTTCTGATGAGTTTGCAATAGATTGGGTTACTAAGTCTATTCCCATTGCGTTGCATGCATCTTCAACTAATCCCAGTGCTGATATTGAATTTGCTTCGTTACTTGAATAAATGTAGCCGAGTGTTTCAATTCCTGCAATTTCTGCAAACATTTTAATGTGTTCTGCTGTTGGAATTGCATCGCTCATACCGGTAACATTTGCTTCACCTTTATCAACTGATCTTACAAGGCCTGCTCCTACTGGGTCGGTAACGGTTCCGAATACTACCGGAATGTCTTTAAGTGTATTTGCTAAAGAAATTGCAACAGGTGTTGCAATACCAACAGCTACATCAACTTTTGCAACTTTATACATATTTGCAATTTGTGCTGCAGTGTTTACATCACCGTTTGCATTTTGTAAATCGAACTCTGCATCGAATCCTGCTTCGTTTACAACATCAATAATTCCTTGTTCAACTGCATCAAGTGCATCGTGTTGCACAATTTTTGCAATTCCAATTTTTACACTTCCATCATTGCTTGTAGATTCTCCTGAACCCATTGCAAAAAGGGTTGTAAGTGCTACAAAAAGCACTGTAGTTACTAACGTAATTTTCTTGAACATCTTCTAACTCCTGGTTTTTAATGTTACTTTTTACAGTAACGTTTCTGTTAATAGTATCATACTATAGGTTTTTGTTTCTGTCAATAGTAATTTTACATTTTTTCAGTTAATTTTCCATTTTCTATTATATATCCAGCTTGGTCTATATATTTTTGTGGGA
>CAYJJW010000121.1:0-6651 GCA_964370555.1 uncultured Treponemataceae bacterium
TTGAGGATATCGAAGATATTAAAAAAATAATTGCACGAGGAGTTCCTGATGTAAGAAGTGGACTTGGTGGTCAAGTTCTTGATACCTATGCATATTTTAAGGAAAGATTAAAAGAGTATCCAAAATGTTCAAGGCATATTCGTTTAAGTCAACCTGATATGCAAGGCCCATTTGATAATGCTCACTTAATGATGGGAACGGAAATTTTTTACATGCTCTATGATGAGCCAGAATTAGTGCATGATTTTTTAGATATCTTAACGGAAACATATATTCGCTACCATGCATTGGTAACACCGATGTTAAATGATGAAGCAGGAGACAATGCTATTTACATACACGGTGGTATCTATGGTGGAAAAGCTTTAATAAAAGATGATACAGCAATAATCAATCTTTCAAAAGATCATTATATAGAGTTTTCACAACAATACAATGAAAAAATTGAAAATACATTGGGGGATCTTAGTGTTCATTATTGTGGAAAAGCTTTGGATTGGCATTGTGAGGTAATAAAAAATAACAAAGTTACATCTATGAACTTTGGAAACCCTGATCTTAATGATTTGGGAATGTTGTACAAACAATGGTCTGCAAATAAGACGCCTATAGTATTTTGGGGTTACAACGGAGGATTAGAAGCTCTTAAAGCAACTATTTTAACTGCAAAACCAAAAACCGGAATGGGATTATGCTTTATTGCTAAAGATATAGAAGAAGCAAAACGAGCTTTAGAGTTACATAAAGCAAATCAATTATTTTTATAATATAAGGAATGAAGAATGGAAAAAAGATTGGCACACAGTGAATTATTAAAACTAAAACGATGGAACACCCCAACAATTTATAATGGCTGGGAGCAAATTACAAAACACGACATAACAACCTGTTTCAATAAAGAAGAAACAAAGGATTTTATGCCAAATATGGGGCCTATGGTGGGATATGCTATAACAGTTCAATTTGAGCCGTCAAAAAAAGAACATTCAGAAAATAAAAATGCTTGGGCAGAGTATCGTGAATACGTTGCAAGTATTCCGGGACCTAAGATTGTAGTTGTTCAAGATTTAGATAAACCTGAATGTGTTGGCGCTTTTTGGGGTGAAGTTAATAGCAATATTCATAAATCTCTTGGCTGTATTGGTACCATAGTTGACGGGGCTATTCGAGATGTAGATGAAATGAATAATGCAGGATTTAAAGCACTTGCAAAAAGGATGTGTGTGGGGCATGCCTATAGTACTCCTGTTAAATGGAATTGTGAAGTTGAAGTGTTTGGTTGTAAAATTAAACCAAATGAATTAATACATGCTGATAAGCATGGTTTCTTGGTTATTCCTAAAGAAGATGAAGAATTTATTTTAGAAGCTTCACGATTTATGGATGATAATGAATGTAATCATATTATTCCTGCTGCAAGAAGTTGTAATGGAAAAATATATTCAGAAATACTAGAAACTATTAACGAAGCAGGAAAAAATTTTGGCATTGATGCTGCAAAAAAACAATATGTAAATGGTGAATGGTAGCATATGAATTCAAAAGAAAGAGTAAAAACTGTTCTTAACGGTGGTAAAGCAGATAAAATTCCTTACGGCGAACTTGCAATTGACTCTGATACAGTAGAACATATTCTTGGAAGAGAAACATATTTGCGTTCTAAAATGAAAACGAGAGTTGCCTTGTGGGAAGGAAGGCGTGATGAAGTGGTTCAAAGTTATAAAGAAGATATGGTTGAACTATACGATAAGCTTGATATTTGTGATATCGTAAACCTTATGGGAGACGCTTGTGGTCTTGTTCCTCCTAAAGATTATGAACCTCTTAGGCCAAAGCAAATAGATGAAAAAACATGGGAAGATAAAGACGGTAAAATTTATAAGCATTCTGAAACAACCAGGGACATAATCATGGTTCATGATCCATTGTTGTGGGAACGAGAATACAACCCAGAAGACTTTAATTTAACTGAAACTTTAACCCCTCCTGACGAATCTCAGTTTGAAGTAATTGATTATGTAGTAAATCACTTTAAGGATACGAGATTTGTAACCAGTTTTGCAGGAAGAGAAGCTGGAATGATTTTGCCTGGTAATATGGAGCGAGGCTTAACTGAATATATTACAAATCCTGAAGGGATGCAAGCGTATATTGATTATGAAACCAGATGGGGTAATTATGAAGATCAGTTTTTTATTCGTCCTGGATTAGATGGAATTATGTGGGGGCAGGACTTTGCCTATAATGCAGGGCCTCTTGTTTCTCCCACAATTTTTAGGGAAATGATATTGCCATCAATAAAATCTCGAGTTGCAAATGTAAAAAGTAATTTTAATATACCTGTAATAAAACATTGTTGTGGAAATACAACAGAACTTTCCGAAATGTTTATGGATGCAGGGTATGATTGCTATCAGTCTTTGCAAAAGAGTGCAGGTATGGAGGTTCCTGAACTTAGAAAGGCATACGGAAAAAATATGTGTCTTTGGGGTGGAATTGATGTATCGGTTTTATTAAACGGCACAACCGATGAAGTAAAAAAAGAAACAATGCAGGCTGTTGAGTATGCAAGAGAAGGAAATATGATTTTGGGAAGTTCTCACTCAATTGCAACAGGTTGTAAGTATGATAATTTTATGACAATGTTAGATGTAATAAATAATAATAGGTAATAATATACATAAAAATTAGGAGAAAGAAATGGAAAAGTTAAAGGGAATTTACCCTGCGCTGGTAACACCATACACAAAAAGTGGTGAAGTGGATCATGAGATGTTAAAAAAGCTCATCGATAAATTGATTGATGAAGGAGTTGATGGGTTCTATGCAACAGGAAGCTCTGCGGAATGCTTTTTTTTAAGTGAACAAGAGCGAAATGATGTTGTAACTACAGTTTGTGGACACACAAATAAAAGAGTTAAAGTTATCATTCATGTAGGCTCAATGTGTACCCACCATTCGATATCCTATGCAAAACATGCTCAAAAGGTCGGAGCGGATGCTATTTCTGCTGTTCCTCCATTTTATTTTAAGTACAGTTTTGAAGAACTTAAAAGTTATTACGTGGATATCATGGATGCTGTTGACCTTCCGATGATAGCATATAATTTCCCTGCCTTATCCGGAATTGATTTTACTGTAGAACATATAAAGGCTTTTTCTGAGCATAAAAACTTTACAGGAATAAAGCACACTTGCAAAGACTTGTATTTGCTTGAACAATTTAAAGCGGTAAGCGAAAAGCTCACTCTTTTTAATGGACATGATGAAGTACATCTTGCTTCGCTTGCTGTTGGAGCTGATGGGGCTATTGGATCAACGTTTAACTTTATGGCACCAAAGTACATAAAAATGACAGAATTGTATACCGAAGGGAAAAATGAAGAAGCATTACAATTACAAAAAGAAGCTAATATTGTTATTGAAGCAATGATTCGCTGCGGAGTGCATCAAACCGTTAAATATATTCTTAGTAAACAAGGTATCGAATGTAATGGTTGTAGAAAGCCAATGTCCGCCATCACTGAAGAAAAAATGAAAATTCTTGATGGTATCTTAAAATATATATAGATAAAGAGGAAGGAAAAATCAAATCATGAACTCACGAGAAAGAATTCTTAATGCAATTAATTTTGAAAAAACTGATAGGCTGCCATGTGATTTTCACGCTTGCGATGTAATTTTGGAACGCTTATATGAAAAGTTAAAAATAAACTCATATAAAGAATTATTACAATATTTAAAAGTTGATATTGTTGATATTCGTGGTGTTGTTGACCCTACTTGGATAGCAGATTTTCCAAAGTTTGCATTAAAAGATGGAGTAACAACAACATGGCTTGGTTTTCAAATGAAAGAGCAAGATACTGTTTTTGGTAAAGTTAGTGAGCATTGTGGATATCCTCTTTCTGAAGTTGAAGACATAAAAGACTTAGAGAACTTTCGCTGGCCAACGGTAGATTGGTTTGATTTTTCCAATATGAAAAATGATTTAAAACAATATGATGATTTTGCTATAATGGCATCAGGGGCAAGTGTTTTTCAACATCCAACGCTAGTACGAAGTATCGATAACTTACTATGCGATATGGTTGCAGATCCTGAAATAGCAGATTTTATTATTGATAAATATTTACAATTTTATCTTTCGTATTATGATAAAATGTTCGCCGCAGCAGATAAACGCATCGATATACTTCGAATTGCTGATGATATGGGAATGCAAGATAGGTGCCTTATGAGTAAAGAAATTTTTATACGTTTCTTGCAAAAACCAGTTAAGCAGCTTTGTGACATGGCTCACTCTCATGGTGTAAAGGTAATGTTTCATTCGTGCGGGGCTGTTTTTGATTTTATCGATTTATTTATGGAAGCTGGTGTTGATATTTTAGATCCATTACAGCCACTTGCTTCTGGAATGGAGGCAGAGCATTTAGCAGATACCTATCTTGGTAAACTTTGTTTGCATGGCTCTGTTGATACTCAGTATACTCTTCCAAAGGGTAGCGAGGCAGAAGTCCGCTCTGAAATACGGCATCGAAATGAATATTTAGGTAAAAATAACACAGGCTTTATTATTGCGCCGAGTCACACACTGCAGCCAGATGTAAGCGTAGAAAACATTCTTGCTATGTATGACGAGATAGAAAAGTTGAGATAACATTTTATGTGTTATCGTTGATATATTGTTTTGGTGTGCACGAGTTAAACTTTTTGAAGACAACTGTAAAATAACTAGTTGACTCAAAGTTTAGCTCGAATGCAACCTCAGTAACATTTTTTCTTTCTAATAAAAGGTGTTTTGAATAATCAATTTTTTGGAGGTTAATAAAATGCCGAGGGGAAATACCTATTTGGTTTTTAAACTTCTGTTTAAATTGAGAAATTGATAAAAAGCTTACAATTGCTAGTTCCTCTAACGTAATCTTGTCTTCTACATTGTTTAGGATATAATCTACAGCTCTGCCAATATCAGGTGTTAGCTTAAATAGGGCATCCTCTGAGCTTTCAATTAATTTATGTAAAAAAAGCGATAGATATTGTGTTGCTAATTGTTGATTCTTTACCTGTACAAATAAATCAAATGCAGATTTCAGTAAAGGTTGCATTTCTTTAGCTTTTGTGGATATGTGTGGATGTTGAATTGAAAGAAGCTTTTCAGTTAAAAAAGCACTTGCTTCAGGATTCAGGTTAAGAAGTGACTGTTTGCTTTTTGTTCTCAGTTGGCACCAATATATTTCACTTGCGTTAATAGGGGCTGTGTTTGTGCTATGTATTTGGTTTGGCTTGGTAATAAATACATCTCCACCACTTAACTTATAATCTTTCCCATCAACAGAAAAAGTAATGTATCCAGATACAATATATGTAATTTCAAAGGAATCTTTATGATAATGCAAAGGAAGGGATTCGGTTGCTTGAAAGCGTGAGTAATGCCCAATCATTTCTAGACCAGGAACTTGTAATTCTTTTTGTGTTAAAATCGTTCTAGATTTAGTGTTAGAATAAACATCTATCCAGTTAAATGCTTCATTTTCTTTCATTATTTATCCAATGTTAATTTTGTATGGCGTTCAATAATTATTGCGGTACAATTTTAACAAGTATATACTGTCTGAACGGTTAAGTCAATGTGCAAATTGATAACATGTTTTTATGCATATTTGATTTAGCAAATCAAAAAAACTTCACAAAGGAAGGAAAGTATGAAGAAAATTTTAGCAATGCTATTAATTGGAACAATGTGTTTTTCATTAATGGCTGGTGGTGGCAGTGACTCAGATGATGGGCTTACTGTAGCAGGTGTTGTGTTTCAAGAAGATCAATTCATGAAACTTATGAGTATGGGGTATGAAGCAGCAGCAAACGATTATGGCGTAAAAGTATTGTTAAGCAATACAAATAATGACCAAGCAAAAGAAGTTGAACTTATTAATACGTATGTTGCACAACAATTAGATGGTATTGCAATCTCTCCTTTAAATGAACAAACTTCAATGCAAACATTGAAAAGAGCTCATGATGCTGGTTTAGAAATTGCTGTTGGTAACACAAAGCTTGAAGCAGGTGGGTTTGTTTGTGGTGGATACACTTCAGATAACTACATGATCGGTCAACAAACTGGTGAAATGGCTAGAAAATTCATTGAAGAAAATTTAAATGGAAAAGCACGTGTTGCAGTAGTTCAATTCGCTTCACAGCTTCCTGATCAATCAAAAGCACGTTTTGATGGATTCTTTGATCAAATTAAAGATCTTCCAGGCGTAGAATTAGTAGCAAACCAAGATGCTTGGTTACAAGATCAAGCAGTTGAAACTGTAGGCGATATTATTACTGCAAACGAAGCAAGTGGCGGAATTGATATTATTTGGGCTGCAAATGATGGTGGAACTATTGGTTCAACTATGGCTGTTAAAAATGCTGGGAAAGCAGGAAAAACATTTGTATTCGGTACAGATGCTGCTGAACAACAAGTTGCTATGATTAAATCAGATGATAACATTCTTCAATGTGTAACAGGGCAAGATCCTTTTGCTATTGGGTACAACACAATGGAAGTACTTATCAAAACATTACAAGGTGAACAAGCTTCAGGCGAGTCTGTAATTGTTCCTGGTATTGTATTATCTAGAAGTGATATTGCAGCAGTTG
>CAYJJW010000122.1:0-6630 GCA_964370555.1 uncultured Treponemataceae bacterium
GAGCACCTATTCCAATAACTAAAAGAAGATTGTTCCCTATACCAAGTGTGTTTGCAGCTGCAATTGGACCTGGTGTTGGTGGAATAAATACGTGAGAAATATAAAGACCAGCAGAAAGCGCAATTGTAGCTGCTACGCTTGATGTTTTTGTTCTTTGCACCAATGACTTTCTAATTGGATTTAAGATAACAAAACCACTGTCACAGAATACAGGAATTGAAACAATCCATCCCATAAGAATCATTGCTAATTCTGGTCGTTTTTTCCCAACTAGTTTAATGACCAAGTCAGATAGCTTTAATGCTCCACCTGTTTTTTCAAGAATGGTTCCAATTAATGCGCCAAGAATAATAACAATACCAATGCTGGTAAAAGTACCACTAAATCCAGCACCTATAGTTCCTGGAATACTTCCTAATGGAATACCTGCGGCAAATGCCAAAAGAACAGAAACACCCATAATTGATAAAAATGGATGAATTTTTAGCTTAGAAATGGCTAAAATCATTACAACAATTGCGATAACAAACGCAATAATTAATGGAATACCCTGCATACTTTTCCTCCGTATGTATTATTGTACTTATTAAAGTTTAGCATTGGTTTTTGCAATTGTCAACTTTTTTACGACAAATACAGATTTTTTGTTTAAATTAATTTTAGGATTACAAGGTCATTTAAAAACAAAGAACCCTCCATAGAAAGAAGGCCTTTTAAATCTTAGTAATATTTTATTTCTATGTGTTCAAAACATATTGCAAACCCTCTAAAGATGTATTCACTACAAGATCTTTAGGAAAGTTCACTTCTTCAATTAAGTCAATAACACGCTCAAAAGATCCAACATCATAGCAAATATGGCTGTCAGAGTTTACAATTACCCTTACTTGATATTTTTCGCACGCTTTCATCAATTGAGTCATGTTTTCGCGTGCATTTTGCCTTCCTGTAAAAGGGCTCAACGAGCTATTATTTAATTCAAGTACAGTTTTTGTTTCTGCAGCAGCCTGAGCAACTTTATCTAAATCCAAAGGATAACGGCTATCGTCTGGATGCCCAATTATCTTTATACGGGGATTTTGCATAGCCCCAATAATAGCTGCAGTATTTTGCGCTACTGTTCCACTTTTTATACAAGGAGGATGCAAGCTAGCAATGATGTAGTCAACTTTTTCTTGATACATATCGGTTGCATCAATAGAACCCTCAAAGTCAATAATATTTGCTTCCATACCTCCAAATAGCTTAACTCCATCTATTTCTTCAGGAAGCACACGAAAGTTAAAAAAGTGCATATTATCGAAGGCCCCTTGCATTGCTTCTGCGTGATCACTAAATCCGTATGCCTTTAAGCCTTTCATTTTAGCATATTCAATATTTTCACGTACGGTGCTGTATGCATGCCCTGAAGCAATTGTATGTGTATGAAAATCAAAAACTAATTTCACTACACAGCCTTCCTTTTCAAATACACTTCACTGTCAACGGTATATTCATTCGATTCATTACTATACACAGTGAATATATCGCCTTCACATTCTATTTTATAATGAATTTCGCGGCCATTATATTGTTTGTTTACAATTTTTCCATATAAGCCACCTTTTTCTTTAGATATTATAAAATCTTCAGGGCGAATAGGATAAAATCCATTTTCCTTAAAACACTCTGGAACATTCTTAGCCATGTACGTATCATAATCATTTGTTGCAATAAAGCTTTCATTATCGTAGCGACCGCGTACTAAATTACACTTACTTACAAATGTTGATGTAAAAATAGTCTGAGGATTTTCGTATATTTCTTTTGGAGTTCCTATTTGTTCAATTTTTCCATCTTTCATAATGATAATTTTATCAGCCATTGCTAACGCTTCACTTTGGTCATGTGTTACATAAATTATTGTAGCACCTGTTACATTGTGTATATCTTTTATTTCCTTTCGCATAGCAACTTTAAGTTCGGCATCAAGTGCTGAAAGAGGTTCATCCATTAATAAAATATTAGGTTTTACAACAATTGAGCGAGCTAAAGAAACACGTTGTTTTTGGCCTCCTGATAATTCACCAGGGAAACGACCTCCAAATGATTCTAATCCTGTACATACCATTGCATCTTCAATCATTTTTTCGCGTTGTTCTACAGAAAGATGTTTAAATCGCTTGCTTTTTAATGGATATTCAATGTGTTCTCTTACGGTCATATGTGGCCATAGTGCAAATGTTTGAAAAACCATACTTAAATCTCTTTTATTTACTGGTACAAATTTTTTCTTTGAAGAATATACCTCTCCATTGTAGTGCACCTCACCTTCAGTTTGATCTAAAAACCCTGCAATAATGCGAAGTAGCGTAGTTTTTCCACAGCCTGATGGTCCAAGAATAGCAATGAATTCACCTTTTTTTATTTCCAAATCTACGGTATCTAAAACCGTTGTTTCCCCATATTTTTTTGAAACATTTTTTAAAACTAAGCTCATAATATCTCCTTTTTCTTTGTTTTTATTTTTCCGCAACATAACTGTACTACATAGGCAAGCAAAATGAGCAATACCAGTGTAGAACTTATAGCAATGGAAGAATTGTAATCTCCGCCTTGTTGCAAGTTAAAAATTGTAAGTCCAATTGTCTTTGTTCCAGCTGAAGCTAAGAGCGACGACAAACTAAGCTCCGTTAAAGAAGCAATAAAAATTAAAAAACTTGATGATAATACTTGTTTTCTCATCATTGGAACAAGCACTTTAAACCACATGGTCCACTTTGAACGCCCAGAAACATGCGATGCTTCTTCAAGGTTTTTATCTACTGCAAGAACTGCAATAGTACAACCTTTTATTTGTAATATCAAGTATCTTGTAACGTATGAAATTAATAAAATCTTTACCGTCCCATACACATTTGGAACCTTTGCCCAATGAAAAATCATACTTAAAGCAAGAACGATGCCAGGAACTGCATAGGTTGACGAAATACAGGTTTCAATGATTTTTATAAGCTTTCCGCCATGACGAACTTTTTGATATGCAATGAACAAGCCAATAACAATACATAAAAAGCAGCTTAAAAATGCTAATGTAAAGCTGTTAATAAATGATTGTTTTACACCTCTATTTGTAAAAACAAATATATAGTTTTCTAAACTTAATTTTTCTAAAAATGAATCCGCATATCCTACCTGCACGCTTGAAACAAGCATTGAAAGGATTGGAACAATATTAATCAAAACTAAAAAACCTATTAAACAAACTTCAATAAATCGTTTCCATTTTTTTAATGGAATGCGAACAGAGAAGTCTTCTTTTATACTTTCTGAAAGAGTTGTTTTTCTCGAAAAGTAATACTGAAAAAGTGTTCCGCCTATAGCAAAAAAACTAAGCATTACAGAAAGAGAAGCGGCCAAGTTAAAAGCATTTGGTCCAAAGCCGATTACATTTTCATAGATATAGGTACTTAATACTGGAATCCCGGCTGAAGTTCCCAAAAAGGCAGGGATTGAAAAGTTATCTATTGAACTTAAAAAGGCAAGTATTGCCCCGCTTAATATTGACGGAAGCGCTTGTTTAAAATTTATTGTAAGCATTGTATGACCAAGACTATAGCCAGAGGTCATTGATGCAAATTCTAAATCTTTCGGAAGCTTACGTAAAGTTGTTATTAATAATAAGTATACAATGGGAGTGCTACAAATTGCTAAGGTTATAATAATCCCCCACATTGAATAAACGTTCAAAGGGTTTAATCCCAAACTCATTAAGGTTTCATTTACAAAACCTTTGTTTGATAAAAATGTACTCCAAGAAAGTGTAATAATATATGCAGGTATTACAGTTGGTGAAATAGTAAGAATTTCAATTATTTTTTTAAATCGAATATCAGTATATGCCACTATATAAGCTATAGTTGTCCCTAAAAAAACTGCAATTGCAGTTGAGGAAAGAGATACAATAATTGTGTTTATGATTGCTTCTTTTGTTCTTTCTTGTGATAGTAGTTCACTATAGTTGCTAAGGGAAAAGCTTTCTCCTGAGAGAAAGCTCATTCCAAACAACCGAAGAAGTGGTGCAACAAAAACAAATATTATTGCACCGAAAAATACTATCCTTAAAATATTTATATGTATATTCTTCTTCATGTATTAATTAACCAAAAAGATTTGCAAATTCTTTTTTATCTTCTTCTCGCGCCTTTACTTGTGTTTCAATATCGATAGTAAGATTGTTTACTTCTGCAGCAGGTTTAAATCCGCTTGGTGGATTTACTCCAGCTTTTACTGGTGGATAACCCATTTCAGAAGTTACTACTTGTCCTTTTTCTGATAAAATATAGTCTACAAAAAGTTTTGCATTTTCTTCATTTGCACTATCTTTTACAATTCCGATAGGTTCTGTTACAATTAATGAACCTTCTGATGCATAAATAAACTCAAGTGGAGCGCCTTTTTTCATAGCTGGAATAGCCATTGTATCAATTATGATACCCACAGATTTTTCACCTGATGTAACATCATTTAATACTGAGCCGTTTCCTTTATTTACTTTTATACCATTAGCTTTTAGCTCTTCATAAAAGTCCCATCCCATACCTTCTGTTCGTGTTAATACACTTAAGTTGTATGCTGCCGCTCCTGAATATAAAGGACTTGGCATTACTAACTCACCATTGTATTGAACATCAACTAGATCCTTAAAACTTTCTGGAAGTACTGTTACTTGATCAGTATTTACTACAATTCCGGTTGTTACTAATTTTGTTCCTGTGTATGTATTATCATCATCGTAGTAATCATCACTTATACCTTCTAACTCAGGTGAAGCGTAGCTCAAAAGAATGTTTTCTGCCTTTAGTCTTTCAAAAGTTGCATCATCAGCTACAAGAAGAACATCTGCTAAAATTTTACCAGTTTGTTTTTCAGCTAATACTTTACTAATAACTTCTTCTGTTCCACTTCTGAAAACATTAACAGTAATTTCTGGATATTCATTGTTAAAAGTTTCCACAAACTTTTGAATATCTTGTTCTGGTTGAGAAGTATAAATTGTCAACTCATTACTTTTTTCTCCAGCTCCGCCAGCAAAAGCGAAGATGCTCATTAAACATAACACAATTGTAATTGCTCTTTTTTGCATTTTTTTCCCTTTACACCTGCAATAAAGTCAAGTGTTTTTTTTATTATTTGATGGTCAGAAGAAACATCAAGTCCTTCTAAAACCAAATCAACGTTGTAATCACTTAGGAGAGGAAGTATTTTTGTAAAATCAAACATGCCCTCGTAAAGTGGTGTATGGTAGGTTTTTATTGTTCTATTAGAAATATGAATTTTTGAAACATTAGGAACACATTTTAATAACTCGAAAAGCTCTTCGTCAGATTCACAGTGTGCAATATCTAAAGTACAAGAAACTTCATGTACTAAATCTTTTAGAATTGACATATATGAATCGCTACCAGCAATAACTTCTTTTGGTATTTTTTCCATAATTTCAACCGAAACAACAATATTTTTTTCTCTTGCATATTCTACAAGTGTTTTTAAACCTTCATACGCATAATCTTTTGTCTTACCACCAAGTAACGAAATTGTATCCCGTGGTGGATGAACAGTAACTTCTCTTGCATCTAAATCTGCCGCCAAGTCAATGCTCTTTTTTATTTCTGCAATTGAAGCATTTCGTATGCCTTCATTAATAGAGGCAAAGTTCAAGTCCCAACTTGCTGCATGAACAACAGTTTTTACACCAGTCTTTTCTGATAACTTACAATACTCTCCTTTATTGAAACCAGCATCATAAAAATGTTGAGCCCAAAGCTCTACACCTTGTATAGCATTTTCTTCTAAAAAAGAGAACATAGATTGTAAAGACGCTCCCCAAAACAATGTTGAAGATGTGTACAAGTCATTCATATTGCAATGATAATACAAAAGCAATGTAAAAATACTTTGATAGTTATTGTAAAAAGAGTGTTAAGAATTACGAGCATAAGGGCGTGTAATGTAAAGTAAATTTTACAAAAGAACTGATATAGCCAAAAACTGTTTAAATAACGTTATAGAACAATACCTATGGCCTACCAATAATAAAAAAAATATGATATAGTATTGATATGCTAGCAAACCACTGTATTGCTTTTCGCCCTTTTCTAAAAAAAGATAGCCTTGTATGTAAAAACATGATGACAAAAACTTGGCAATATGAAAAATATTTTACTACATTAAAAAAGCCCATGCGCTTATACACACTCATGCTCAACATGAACCTCCTTGACAGCGACTATACAGAAATTGCTGTGTTAAATGATAACGTTGTAGGCTTTATCATTGGACAAACAAGGGATGCAAGAGGAAAAGCATTACAAAAAGCCTTTCTCTATCTCACAATTTTTATACGCTGGCTTTTAGGCCTTTATGGAAACAGAAGCGTTGCGTTGCAAGTATACAGAGACTATGAAAAAGATGGCATAGAACTTTTTAAAGATTTTACAAGTAAAGATGCTCACATTCACCTCTTTTTTACAGACGAAAAAGCCAGAGGCCTTGGCATTGGAAAACAGCTTTTATCACGCTTTGAGGACTATTGCAAAAGTCAAAAAAATGATACTATGGTTCTTGTTACCGATACCGATTGCAATTATG
>CAYJJW010000123.1:0-6617 GCA_964370555.1 uncultured Treponemataceae bacterium
TCCCACCATTAAGTGAAAATCCAAATGAACTTTCAGACTCTGTTCAAATTTTACAGGGAGGCGAATAATGAAAAAAACTATAGCGCTTTTAGCAACCGCATTATTAAGCGTAGCAAATATTTTTTCTCTTACAGTGCCTGCTCTAACAAATCCTGTAACAGATCAAGCAAATATTATTTCTAGTCAAGAAGAACAAGCCTTAAATCAATATTTAAATCAGCTTAATGCACAATATGGCATTCAAATGGCAGTTCTTACCATTCCTTCTCTTGAAGGCGAATCACTTGAAATGTACTCTATCCAAGTTGCCGATGAATGGAAATTAGGAAGTGCAGATCAAGATAACGGAGCCCTTTTACTTGTTGCATACAACGAAAGAGAAATTAGAATAGAAGTTGGCTACGGGTTAGAAGCCGTTTTAACCGACGCATTAAGCGGACAAATAATTAGACAAATAATTGTGCCGTACTTTCAGCAAGGAGACTTTGGAAGTGGTATTATCGCTGGCATTCAAGTTATGAGCCAAACGGCCCTTGGAGACGAAACAGTCTATGTAGACAATTCTCTTAACACTCACGTGTCCGCAAGAAAAGAAGAAAGCCCAAGTGCACTCTCTTCAATTTTTACTCTCGCAATTTTCTTTGCCTTTATGTTTATTTCGATGAATGGAAAGGGAAGACGCTACGGAAGAAGAAGTGGTGCAAGTGATGCTATACTTACCATGGGAATCCTATCTCTTTTAGGTGGCTCAAGAGGTCATCGAGGCGGTGGTTTCGGTGGTGGAAGTTTTGGAGGCGGTGGCTTTGGAGGATTTTCCGGTGGTGGTGGCGGATTTGGAGGCGGTGGAGCCTCAGGCGGCTGGTAGGACAATGAAAGACATCGAACTATTACAAGAAGAAGATTTTTCCACACAAATGAATGAAATTGTTGTACCGTTTATAGAAAAGCGAAAAACAGTACACTCGGTTGAGTCAATTCAAGGTGGAAACATACACGTTGAAACCTTGCTTCCCGATGGGGATTTTCATTCTGTTTTAGTTATTTTTCATGGATTTTGTGAATATTGTGCAAAGTACGATGAGTTTTCATATTATGCACTACAACAAAGTTTTGCCGTTTGCCGCTTTGACCATAGAGGCCATGGATTTTCCCCAAGAGAAACATCACTCGATGGAGATTTTTCAAAAGTGCACCTTGAAAACTTTGAAACGTATGTAAAAGATGCCCATAGCGTTGTAACACAAATTGCAAAACCCCTTGCAAATGGGAAACAACTGTTTTTATTTGCTCATTCAATGGGTGGTGCTATTGGTGCTACATACCTTACACAATATAAAGATGATTTTACCGCAGTTATTCTTAACTCCCCTATGATGGAAGTGTTTTTATTGGGTCTTCCGATTTCACTTGGGTATCCTATTGCTAATATTTTGCGCCTCATAAAAGGGAACACCGCCTATACTCCTGCCCACAGAGATTTTCCAACAGACCTTGTTTTTAATGCACAAAAATATGCATCAACAAGTGAATCTCGCCATCAATATTTTTATAAAAAACGATTTGAAACAGATAGCCTTAAAACATGGGGAGGAACAATGCTTTGGCTTTGCGCATGTTTAAAAGCCATGAAATTTTTGCAAAAAAAACATAATACCCAAAGTATACAAACACCTATACTTCTTTTACAAGCAGAGCACGATGCAACAGTTTTACCAAACGGACAAAACAACTTTGCAAAAAACACACCTTCATGTACCCTAAGGATTGTAAAAAATGCAGACCATGAAGAGTTTAATGGTAAGAATTCAATTGCTACACTTTGGTACACACAAATTTTTAACTTTTATGAGATGCACCATTCCCCCTCTTGATAGCTTATAAAAAATAGCATATACTAATTACGTATAGGAGAAGAATGGACTCAAAAACAATAGCCCAACTTATAGTAGCAGGAATCCTCGTTGTATTATCTATGCTTTTTTCAGCTTCGGAAAGTGCATTTTTTTCGGTCAATAAACTAAGGGTACGTTTTTTAAGAAACCAAAAACACAAGGGTGCTTTGCGAGCAGGAAAATTACTCGACAACAAGGAAAAACTTTTAAACACCGTATTAGTTGGTAATAATATCGTAAATATTGCTCTATCAGCAATTCTTACCTCTATTGCATTAGAGTTCTTTGGCACTGCAGGAGTTGGATATGCAACATTAGCAACAACCATCCTTTTATTAATTTTTGGCGAAATTACACCCAAAACACTTGGCACACAACACCCTGAATCAATTGCTTTTGCTCTTTCAGGATTCTTAAGATTTTTTTCAATTATTTTTCGCCCTCTCATAGTAATTTTCTCAGCCTTTTCACAGGCGTTGGTACGCATAGTGGGAATTAACCCAAAAGAAAAACAAGCCTCCTTTACAGAAGAAGAAATTAAAACCCTCATCGAAGTGGGAGAAGAAGAAGGCCTTTTAGAAGAAAGCGAGCGTCATATGATGCATCGTGTTTTTATGTTTACAGACCTTGCGGCTCGCGATATTATGACCCCTCGAACCGAAATAACCTTTATAAATGATACCACCTCTTACGAAGAAATATTAAACTTAGCACGCTCAAGTAGATTATCACGATTCCCTGTCATTGGAAAAGATATTGACGATGTAAAAGGAGTTTTATACATCAAAGATGTTCTTTCTTATATTGAAGAACAAAGTGCATTTTCAATGAAAAAAGCGATGCGCGAGCCCCTATATATTTCTGAGACAAAAAACATGACTTCAATTCAGCAATTATTCAAATCCACAGGACAAAGCACCGCCATTATTCTTGATGAATATTCAGGCATTGCCGGTATTCTTACAAAAGAAGACATAGCCCGAGAAATATTTGGAGTTGTAAATGATGAATACGAAGCTCCCGTTGAACACATTCATGTTACTATGACAGATACCGAAATTTTAGTAAGCGGAAAAACTCGACTTGCAGAAATATCCGAGCAGTTTGGCATAAACCTAGAATCTGATTATCATGAAACAATTGCCGGATTAATAATGGAAGTGCTAGATAGAATTCCGCAAGAGGAAGATGTAATTGCAAAAGAAGGTTTTTCCTTTACAGTAAAAAAGCTCGATGGGGTACGCATAAGTAAAGTTCTTATTAAGGCGGAGGATGTATGAGTACAATAATTATGAGTATATCACTTGTTCTTCTCATAGGCCTTTCAGCATTTTTTTCATCATCGGAAACAGCCTTTTTATGCATTCCCAAAATCCGCTTGCGCCAAATGGTAAAAGAAAAACGCCCAAAGGCAAAACTTATTGCAAAGCTAAAAAGCAAAACCGATGTTCTCTTAACCGTAATTCTTATTGGTAATAATTTTGTAAACTCACTTTCATCGTCTTTAGCAACGGCATTGGCAATTAGCCTTTTAGGAAATAGCGGAGCGGGAGTTGCAACACTTGTAATGACAGTTATTATTATTATCTTTGGAGAAATTTTACCAAAAACAATTGCAACATACAAAAGTGAAGAAGTTGCGGCAAAATTTTCGCTCCCACTTTCTATATTGGAAAAAGTACTGTTCCCCCTTGTGTTTATTTTTTCAAAGTTTACTCAAGGAGTAAAAATTCTTTCTAAGGGTTTTTCCCCAAGTAACATAAGTCAAATTACAGAAGATGAATTAAAAACTCTATTTGATGTAGGTGGGCAAGAAGGCATATTAGAGAGCGAAGAAAAAGATATGCTCCATAAAATATTTGAGTTTTCAGACCTTCGTGCAAGAGACATGGAAAAATCAAGAACACTTGTAAAAACAATTTCATCCACTGAAACCTTTTCACAAGCTATTCACTTAATTTCAGAATCAGGATATTCTCGCTTGCCGGTTTATGAAGACTCTACAGAAAACATAATTGGAATATTACACTTTAAGGACTTATTATTTTTTAATGGAAACAAAGATGCATTTACTGTTAAAGACATAGCAAAAAGAGTATTATTTATTCCTGAAACGAAGGATGCATTAAGTATTTTACATCTTTTTAAAACCGAAAAACAAAACTTTGCAATTATAATTGATGAGCATGGAAGCTACTCAGGTATAATTACAATGGATGATCTTGTAAAAGCAGTTTTTGGGCGTGCAACAGAAAGTGGAAACAAGCAATCTCGTCCTGCAGAAGAAAGAATTAAAATGCTCACCCCAACTGAGTTTATTATCCCCGGAGATATTGAAATAGATGAAATTAACAATATTTTTAAAATATCATTAGACTCAGAAGATTCTGATACTTTTGGAGGATGGCTTCTTGAATCCTTCGGTTATTTACCGGAAGAAGGGGAAAGCATGCGAAAAGATAATATAATGTTCTCCGTTGTATCACAAAATAATAGACGCATTCAAACTATAAGAATGAAAGTTACACATTAATATATAAAATCAGAAGAAAGAGCACTTGAAAGCTGCGTTAAAAGAGCTGTATTATCTAAAATACCAAGTTCTATATTAGGGCTTCCCATATATTCTAATACAGAATGACCTCTAAGAGTGGCTCTAAGGTTATCCATTACCGAAAGTTGTATAGTTCCTGATCCTGACATATGTATATCTGCAGAGTTACAAACCAAGTATTCTCCGTATATAACAGAACTTCCACTTAAGGCAACATGAGCAATATGTGCCTCTCCTGATATATCAATTGTAGATGAGCCTGCAGAGGCTAGTATAAAATTTGTATCTTTTGAAAAAGATAGCGTCGCTTCTATATTACCTGTTAAATACGTCGAAAAAGTTTTATTTAAAGGAGCATCAAGCAACAATCTATATCCTTTTCCACCTGCGTGAATTGTATCGATTGGAGCAAATATTTTAACATCAAATGTTTTTATAGGATGTGAAAGAACTGTATCTGTTGAAAGTGTAATTACGTCGTCTTCTATTTTAGCTACAAAACCGTAATTATCTAATTCTTCACTGTAAATAGCTTCAATGCGGGTTTCTTGAAAAGGAGAAATAGGAATAACATGTATTTTTACATTCTTATTGCTATTTAAGAAATTTAATTCATCAATTACCAGTGTATATATAACACCATCCATATCGGAGACAATTGAAACAGCTTTATCATCGCCCCTAATAGTATCAGGCATAGAAGAAATGAGCAAACAAGTTATAACTGTTAATATTGTACAAAGTACAGCACACGCAAGGGCGTAGGATTTCATAATATCTCCGTAAGTAATTATATACTTTTTAAATGGTACCGGTCAAGATAAAACTAACACTTATCGAGTAAACACCAGTAAGTTTTTGTTTGAAAGAGAGGATACAAAACTATAGCCAAGGCCTGTAAACTCTTTTAGTTGTTCAACGTCTGTAATAGCATTTTCAGCCATAAACTTAACCATTTCACCCCGTGCCATTTTTACATACACGCCCTTTTCTACCAACTTACCTGTATCCTTATTCATATCAGCAAAGCTACACGTAACAAAGCGTACATCATCTTTAAGATATTTTTCTACTATTTTGCTATATTCTTTTGACGCTAAATTAATAATAAGATTTTCACCTCGTGCCAATTCATCGGCAATATGACTACCCCAAAAATCATAGAGATCTTTACAAAATGGTGTTTTTAGCTTTGCTTGCATTTCAAGGCGATAAGGTTCAATACCATCTAAAGGGCGTAAAATCCCGTATAGTCCCGATAAAACTCTTACATGTTCTGAAACATACTTAAAGCAATCCTCATCAAAAACAAGTGGTGCCATGTATTGGTACTGTATGCCGTCATATGCAAGAAGTGCATGATACAGATTGTTTTCAAAACTCATCTTCTGATATCGTTCATAGTTTAGGCTTGCAATTTCTTCATTACATACAAGCAAAGATTTTAAATCTGCAAAAGAAAGTGTTTTTAGAAATTGAGAAATTTTCTTTGCCCTCTCAATAAAAACTGGTTCTGTCACTTCAAAAAGAAGTTCTGCCTCTTTTTTTATTTTTTTTGCTGGGGAAATTATTATTTTCATTATGTATACCTATATAATAAAACCACTTGCAAAACAAGTGGTTTATACTGCGAATCTAAATAGTGTAATCGGAATCTTTTCCGGTAACCTTTTTATATGTTTCCAAATACAATGGTTGCTGTCTATCGTGCTGTTCTTTAAGTATATCCATAATTTTTGCAACAACTTCTACTTTTTTATCTTCTACAGAATCATCAATTTCTGCCAAAGCTTCTTTTCTAAACTCTTTACAATCTAGTAAAGGGCTTGCAGTCATAACAACCGTATCTTCAACAATCATATCTGCCATCATATTTTCAATGTTATCGGGATCCATTCTTAAACAGTTTCCGTTAATACTAATAAGAAGCATAACATCAAACATCCTTAAATATGAATCTATTTCTCGTAAACCCTTTCTTGTTTCAGGGTTCCCTGGCCTGTAACGGGTACCACTTGGAAATACTAATACCGGTTTTCCGTGACGTCTGCATTCTGTCAAAGCATGCATCGAAGCAGTATTAATTCTCCTGCTTTTTGCTTCTTCTTGTGCTCTCTCTTCAGGATCAGATATAGAAGCCAAACTTCTACTTGGGTAAATAACAATACGAG
>CAYJJW010000124.1:0-6597 GCA_964370555.1 uncultured Treponemataceae bacterium
CAACAAGAACCACAATCTTGCGCTCTACCCCTGAACTACAGGCACCATGTACTTAAACTAAGTATCATTATTATAACAAATTAAAGCCCACTTGGTCAATACATCAATATAAAAATAAGTAAAAAATATGAGTAAATTATAAATAAAATTTTACTTATTTATATTGACAGTTTTTTTAATATAGTCTAGTATTTAAATATGAGTGTAGATATTTTATATGTAGGTAACCATGATTTAAATCAATGGACAAGTGAACTAGTTGATTTTATTGAAGCTCAAGATAAAGCAATAAACATAATTTGTGAAAAGAATATAGATGAAGCATATAATCATTTATTTTCACAGAAGGTTGGGGTAATTCTGGTAGATTCAGAGCTGGAAAATCAATCTGTTACCGAGTTTATTACGACTGTAAAAAATGAAGTAGTATTGCATCACATTTCAGTTTTAGTTATTGTCCCTCACTATGAAAAAGATCAGATGCATGAACTTTTGCTTATTGGTGCAGACAAAATTGTTCCTTTAGATCGTCTTGATACCACAACATTCTTTCTTTCTGTAAAGCCACTTTTATTCAACGCTTTAGTAATGTTTGAAAAAATCCATCGTACAACACATCTTCAAGATAAAGCAATAACAGATTTTATTATGCTAGATCTTATAAAAGACTATATTCCTAAAACAATATGGAAGGTTGCCCAAGAGTGCGCCCACTTACAAGTGCTTTCACTTCCAGGCGAAGAAAAAGAAGCTACGGTAGTATTTGGTGATATTGTAGGCTTTACTAAAATGTCTGAATGTTTATCACCAAGGGAAGTTATTGCAAGCCTTAACGAAGTATACGAAGTTGTTACTCGCAACGTTCATGCAAATAGTGGCGATATTGATAAGTTTATTGGAGATGCCTTTTTTGCAGTTTTTAATTCTCCCTTTGACGCTGTAAAAAGTATGATTACCATTCAACGTGAGTTGAAAAAAATCAATGAATTAAAACGAAATCAAGGCATTCATGAGCTTCGCTTTAGAATAGGTATACATACAGGGCCTGTTATTAGAGGTAACGTTGGAGGCGATAACCGTTATGATAATACTCTTATCGGAGACACGGTTAATACCGCTTCAAGGCTAGAGCCATTATGTCCACCTTGTGATATAGTTATATCAGAAACGGTACGCAATCTTCTTTCTCTTGATATACCTGAATCTATGCGTTTTACAACAAAGGTAAAGGGTAAAGACATAGAGGTTACTTATTACACCATATATGAATATTTAAAAGAACATACAGATTATATATCATAAATATATAAAAATTTATACATATTTTACTTAAATTTTTAGTATACGCACTTGTCTTTCTTGACAAGGATTACATAATCAGATAATGTGTCATATGGGTTTAGAAGTATTATATGTCGGAAGACATGATTTAAAAAAATGGACCAAGTCCATTCGTGAATTTGAAAAAAATCAAAATACTCAAATTAATCTTCTTAGTGAAACTAGTATTGAGTTAGCATACAATCATCTTTTTTCGCAGCGTGTTGGTCTTGTAGTTATTGATGCAGATTTTGAAATTGATATGCTATCAGATTTTATAGCAACAATTAAAAATGATGTAGCATTGCATCATATTTTTGTTATGGTTATTACTCCTCATTCAAATAAAAAAGAGACTAAGAAAATGTTACAATTAGGTGCAGATAAAGTAGTTTCTGTAGATAGGATAAGTGATACAATATCCTTTCTTTCTTTGCGACCACTTTTATTAAATGCGCTTGTAATGTCTGAAAAAATTAATAGAGCAACCAACCTACAAGATGAAGCGGTTACAGACTATATTATGCTTGATCTTATTAAAGATTATGTTCCCCAAACTATTTGGAAAACAGCTCAAAAATGCGCCGATATACAAAGGCTTGTACTACCTGAAGAAGAAAAAGAAGCCACGGTTGTTTTTGGAGATATTGTAGGTTTTACTCGTATGTCAGAAAATATGTCACCTAAGGACGTTATTTCAACCTTAAATGAAGCCTTTGAAGTAGTAACTCGTCATGTCTATGAAAATAATGGAGACATCGATAAGTTTATTGGAGATGCTTTTTTTGCCGTGTTTGATTCTGCCGAAAATGCAGCGCGATGCATGTATTTTATTCAAAAAGAGCTTGAGCGTATGAATGAATATAAGAGTATCAAGGACATCCAAGAAATACATTTTAGAATTAGTATTCATACAGGACCTGATATTCGTGGTAATGTTGGAGGTCATAATAGATATGATAATACTCTTATTGGAGATACGGTAAATACAGCATCACGCCTTGAGCAGCTATGTCCTCCTTCAGAAATTGTTATTTCAGATAGAGTACGTGAACTTCTTTTAATTGATATTCCAGATGCGCTGCGTTACACAGTTACTCCTAAAGGTAAAAATACCGAAATTGTGTACTACACGGTATATGAACACTTTAAACAAATAAGTGTTGCTATGGAAAATGCTAGAAGAGCAATGAAAGTTGAAACTACTTAAGGGTTAAGTGTAAACTCACCATAATCATCTTCAATGGTTGTTTTTATACCAGCCATTGGTTTCCATAATACCGAAAGTGTAAAATAGGGGCTATAGTCAAAGCTCTTTGAGCCATCTGTGTCCGTAATAATTCTCGGTTCAATTTCAAACTCAGATGTTAAAATCCAGTCATGTAAATCGTGTTCCAACGATACGTTAAAGCTTTCAATTTTAAACCCTGAAGACTCTCTTTTAGCATCATCATTAAAGGCAAACGAGTTTAATAAGTCTAAAAAGATATTTTGCTCTCCAGGAATATCTTGCGAAAAGCCAATAGAATCTTGTACATAGCGAATTAACTGGTCGTTTCTACTTTCTGATGAGAAAGTAAGCTTTAAAAAGTTTTTAATATTTATCGATAAAGAAGGTTTAAAGCTAAAATAACTTCTTGTCGGAATTATCATATCCCACGAAAGAGCCGTAGAAAGCCCAGGTTCAATTTTAATGGTGTCTTCAGTGTCTTCAAAATCATAACCGTTAATATTCCATGTAAATGAAAGTGAATAAGGTGAAAAGGATTTTTCATCGCTTGCAACCCAACCAGATGTTTGGTCTAGAGTATAATCATATTCATTTCGCATATTATAGGCAAACTGTAAGCCTCTCCAGGTTAAACTTGAAGAAAAAGTATCAGACTCCTCTTCTTCAATATCGTACTCATATGATTGTCTGAGTGTTATTTTATTGGGATTGCTTTCTCCATTTTGTTTTTTTTCAAAGAAAGTCCATGATGAGGACTGTTTTAATGGTAAAAAAAGCCATTCTTCAGAAGTGTCACTTTCCTGTTTATACCCTGAGCTTGCTTGCATACTTCCAAAGGGAAATCCAAAGGTAAGTGTACCTGAATATTGGTCTACCAATGGCGGAAGGTTTGTAGCCAGTGAAAGACGCTGATAATAGCTTCCCTGAGTTGTTTCAAGAACGGCATTTAAATTATGAGAAGTTATTGACTCATCATCCCACTCAGGAGTATTATAATCCCACTCAGGCTCTTCTACCGTACCTGAAAACTCGGTACTGATTATGTTTACAGAAGTATTCCAGTTTAGTGAAGTGTTTTTTAATAACTCTGATCGTTGAAAGGGCTTAATAGAAATTTTATTGGTATTTTTTACATCAAGTTGATTAGCATTATAATCACTTAAGGTTATAGAATCTTTTTCAGATTCGGTATAATAATCGTCAGACAACATATGATGTTCTTGAAATTCAGGATAAAAGTCAAACGTATTGGTAAGTGCAAAAGTTGAAGAAAAGAGATTTAAGTTTCCTGTTATATTTGTTGGTGATTTAAAAAGTATTTCTCCAGATTTAGGATTTGTTATATCAAAATCTGAAGGATTAATTGGTATGGAACTTGATGGTTGTGTTCCGCTATACGTATACAGTGATGATACTTCAGGAGATATTCTGTAGGTAATTTTATATGAACTATTTGTTGTTTCAACTGAAGTTTCAAAGTCTGTTTCAATTGATGGAAGACTTTCTTCAGTAAATTGACTAGTGCTTTCTTCCTTTATGTTTTCAGAGTTTTCTTCTGTTGTATCAGATGTATTTAAATCTTCAGGGGAAATCATCATTGCAAGAATTTCAGTTTGCTCGCTCGTTATTACTGTTTCTTCGTTATCACTAGAAGTGTTTGTTGTTTTTTTATCTGTTGCCAAATCAAAAATTGTTCCTTCAATGCTTGCTTTAACTCCCAGTGGTTTTATTTGCGATGGATAAAAGAATTCTCTGTTAGGACTATTTTCATATATTTTATCGTTTTCAAAGTCAGTTTTTGCTGTATCCTGTGTTGCAAATACTACTGCAGAATTTATTGAGCTTAGTGAAAAACTTGAAATCCATGGAGAAATTGCAGGAATTGATGGTCTAAATGTGGCTGTCATGTCCCACGTATAACCAGTAATGCCATTATCATTATCGTCTTCATCATCCTCATCTGCAGGAGCTGTAAATGCACCACTTAAAAAGAAGTCTATCCAGTCCATAGATTCTTGTCTATCTTCAAAATCGGAATTAAACCATGGGTCTGAATAAAAAGGTATGTCAAGCGAAAAACTAAAGGTATTTATTTTTATGTCCGTGTTAAAGGTGAGTCCATATCTAAATGGTAATTTTGTTCCAAGTGCCCAACCGTAATCAGCGTATTTTTGGTCATTTTCATACGATACATAAAGGGGAAAGTCATCCAATTTAAAAACAACATTACTAAAACCAAGGCGAGCATCAAACTCAATACCGGATATCGCATTTCCTGGTTCAAAAGTTCCTGCCAGCCCAACCATTCCTCCTAGTGTTGTGTAATAATCTGCCATTATCTTTAAATAATCATCTGGCATGGTTGCATTATCATCTAAGTTTCTTAAAATTAATCCCTGTAGTTCTTGCTCTTTAAGCTGATTTTGCTGCATAAAGTTAAAACCAATTTCATCTTCACTGTCTTCATTTGATAAGGGCTTTCTACCAATTAAGTATGTTGTTGTTTGAACAAAAAAACCTTCTCTAGATCTAAAACCAAAGGCTGGGTTAAATACAAGTTCGTCTTTAGGATAATAAAAAAACGGAAAATACATTACAGGTACTGGGCCTACAAAAAGAAGCGCATTTGCAAAGGCAAACTCATTTCCGGGAAGAAGCCAAATTCTACTTGCATTTATTTCCCAATGAGGATTTTCATCATCACAAAAGGTAAGATTACCGTTCTTAAATGTTACTGTGTTTGAGCTTCCTCTTGCAAAAAGTTCAGATGAAACAATAAGCACTGATCCATCATCTAAATTTAATGATTCTTGTTGTTCTTGTACTACACGTCCCTGATTAAAAAATCCTTCTAACTTTGATGTGTCAAACAGTAAAGAATTTGCTGTAAGTTCTTCTGTTACTTCTCCATCAGTTTTTTGCTCCATTACTACGGAGCCTTCTGCATACAAGCTGTTTCGCTTTCGGTCAAAATCTACAAAATCGGCAAAGATTGTTGTTTCTGTATCGCCTTTTTCAACAGAAACTTGTACATCACCTTCAAAGCGTATCATGTCGGTGCCTTTTTCATCATCTTGCATGTAGATTGTTTTTAATGCATGTTCTATGGTAATAATTGAAGGCTCTTCTTTTTCTGAATCTTGTGTGTAAATATTTTGTATACAAACAGAAATGAGAATACATACTAAAAAAAGTTTAGCCTTAGTTATCATTTATTACAGTTCTCTATCCAACATTTCTTTTATAAATACTGCTGTGTGAGATTCTTTACAATGTGCAACTTCTTCAGGAGTTCCCGTTGTAATAATGGTACCTCCTCTAAAGCCACCTTCAGGGCCAAGGTCTACAATATGGTCTGCTTGCATAATAACATCTAAGTTATGCTCAATCATCACTACAGTGTTACCTTGGTCTACTAATCTTTTTATAACATCCATAAGTTGTAGCACATCTGCAAAGTGAAGCCCTGTGGTTGGTTCATCCAAAATGTAAAATGTTTTTCCGGTAGATGGGCGTGCAAGCTCATTTGCTAACTTTACCCTTTGCGCTTCACCTCCAGATAAGGTGAGGGCAGATTGACCGAGTTTTATGTAGCCTAAGCCTACCGATAAAAGTGTATTCATTTTTTTTGAAATATGTGGAATATGGGTAAAAAACTCTGCTGCTTCTTCTATTGTCATATCCAGTACATCGGCAATATTTTTTCCCTTGTAGTGAACATCCAATGTTTCTTGATTAAAGCGTTTTCCCTTACACACATCGCAAGTTATGTACACATCTGCTAAAAAGTTCATTTCTATGGTAATTGTTCCAGCCCCTTGGCAGTGTTCGCATCGTCCACCCTTAACGTTAAAACTAAAACGACCTGCCTTGTAACCGCGTGCCTTTGCATCGGGTAAACTTGCATAAAGGTCTCGTATACCGTTAAAAACACCTACGTATGTTGCAGGGTTAGAACGCGGTGTTCTTCCGATAGGACTTTGATCTATGTTAATAATTTTATCTATGTGTTCAAAGCCTTCAATTTTCTTAAATGCACCCACTTG
>CAYJJW010000125.1:0-6581 GCA_964370555.1 uncultured Treponemataceae bacterium
CCTCCAAAGTTTTCATTTTTTTCCACTCCGTATGTAACTATTTTTTTCATGAACTTTTCCTTTCTGATTTTTGATTATTAATAAACATCCATTTTTCCTTTATAAACCTAAATGTAACTACAAAATACATGACTCCCCATATAATAGCTAATAATATAAATTCAGCAAATTCTCCTATATGCACTTCTATGCTCCCGAATTTTTTAATATGCATAAAAATGATTGCAAAGATACAGTTTATAATTAAGATTTTACCTGCATCTTTCCACGGAAATATTTTTGAAATTTTATCATTTATATTACTTGCAGTCACTTTTAGTATAAGCATTGCACTTATCATTGTAATTATTAAGGTGGATATTGCTGGTCCAATATATCCAAAAACATAATAGAAAATCACATTGCATATAACGTTTAATATTAATACAACACCCGCTATTATCATAAGCTCTTTAGTTTTAGCAATTGCATTTAAAACCATTCCATAGTAGGTTACTCTCACAAATAGCAATGCCGTATATATTCTGAATATTTGTACTCCTTCAATGTATTTTTCCGAATAAAGAAAAATTAATACTTGATCTGCAAACACGATTATCACTGTGGCTATAAAGTACATCATCCAAATTGTAAAACTTATCGATTCTTTCCAAATTTTAATTGCATTTTTATTTTCTTTATTCTTAAAAAGCCTTATCATTTCAGGCAATAAAACTGCTATTATAGCAGTTGATATAATAGTAAATGGTAATTCTTTTGCTGCATTTGCGTATATAGCATACTCTTCCGCTGTTGTAAAGTAAGAAATCATTATTTTATCTGTTTCTGTTTTCAATGTTCCTAACATAGATCCTATCCCCAAAGGAATAGAATACACTAGAACAGTCTTTAGTAGCGTTTTATCCAATGTCGGTATAATACTTCCAGCTTCTCTATTTAAATCAAAATACACATAAGTTGAAAAGCCTGCTTGTACAATTAAATAAAGCCTCATGTAAAAACTAAAATCCTTATTTAACATTTCCGTTAATATAATCGATAACAATGTGCAACTGTTTAATATTAATGTAAAAACAAATATTTTCGACAATTTATTCTGCGCAATCCATAAATTCGATGCGCTAGAAATAATTATCTGAGTCCAAGGCAGAAGTAGTAACATGTAGGCGTACTCATTTAATAATTCATTATTCATTACCTTTGATAGAGTTGGTAAAGATATCATTAAAATAATACCCATTACAAGTGACATTATTGTCACTAATGTAAAGTAAAATCTGAGGAATTTATTTTTCTCTTCTATGCTGTTTGCTGTTACATAAAAATAATTAATGCTATTTGGAAGTCCTACTGCAGCCAAAGACAATCCTACGGATACTATTAATAATACCTGTGAATATGTCCCGTATTCTTCTAATGACCTAAACCTAGATAATAACATTATTGAGATTAAAGAAATCATATATACAGAAATTTTAGATGACATTAATACCATTGCGCTTTTCCCTATTTTCTTCATAAAACAACCCCTTTTTTCTGTTCTTAGTTAAAATAATAGCTAGATAAATATGTTCTAATTGTTAATATATCTACCACTATTTTCATTTGATATTAGTTTTGCAGGAACTCCAGCTATTGTGCAATTTCCTTCTTCAAAAGACTTGTTAACAACTGAGTTAGCGCCAATTGCAACATTATTACCTATTATAATTGGCCCAAATAATTTAGCACCTGGTCCAATGTATACATTATTTCCCATTACAGGTGCTCCCGCTTTTCCATTAATCCAACTTGAACCAACATTTGTGCAAACATGAATTCTACAATTTTCACCAATTTTAGCTTTTCCAGAGACTACAATGGTTCCAACATGTACGATTGCTAGCCCTTTGCCAAAAACATTTATTGGAATAGTCCACTGATACTTATTACATAGTCTACTATGTCTAATCGATAAAAACTTGCAAAATATTCTTCCTATTATATCTTTTCTACAATTTTGATAATACTCGCTCTTTCGTAAGCTTTTGTAAAACTTAACCCTTCTATCCACTAGCTTAGTTTTAGTCGAGTTGGTACTTATCCCTGACGCAGTCAAGTCTGCGTTCAAGTATTCATAATAGTCATTTTTTGATTGTATCATCAATTATCTCCTTTAATTATCCAACTATATTTCTCCATTATTTCTAGATTTCTCACTATTTTTAATTAAAGGTAAAAATGCAAAAAAATATGCAACTCCAATCATTTGTCCGATTGGTGAGTATACCCCTGCAAATACACCTGTAATGATTACTGCCAAAGAAACTAAAAGTGTATACACATATTTTTTTTCTCCATTAAATCTATAGCAACACGCTAAAGATTTAATTACTAGCCAAAGGTTAATTATTATAAACCCCAGGGCGGCTATCACACCTCCTATGTGGCTAACTTCAAAAAAAGTACTATGCGCATTTCCTGCTTGCTTTCCAGTTTTATCAATTATTGGTCTGTCCTCCGTGGCCTTTCCTAATACTGACAAGTCTTTAATATATGCCTTCCAAATATGAATTCTTCCTGATGAATATTCTTCTATGTTGGTTTCATCAGTGGGGATATTATCTTCTAACCTATAACTAGTTGCCATAATACGTGATTTCAATGTTATTTCATTTTCATCTGAAAGCAATTCAAATCCATCAGCTTCTAATTGCGGCAATCCTATTTTAGAAAGCCCACTTTCATCAAATAAAACAAATCCAAGTGCAAAAATTAAAGCACTTGTTATGATAAATGCCCCCACTATTTTTAAAGATATTCTTATTAACCTTTTTAGCTTTGCCTTTTTTCCAATATATATTTGTACCGCAAACCAAACTACAGTAACCACAAACATTGTTAGCCATGCAGTTCGCGAAAGAGAAAGAAGTCCAAAGCTATATACAAATCCAAGTAAAATATATTTGTATAACTTAGGTTTCTCATTATCACTAAGACTTATATTGGCAAGTAGAATTACCAATATTATAGTGACGAACTGTCCCATATAGTTAGCATTTGTAAAAATACCAACATATGCCCTCCCTATAAATGGTCTGAACAATAATGAACATATTACAAAGATTGTAAATATATAAATAGCACTTTTAGTTAGTAATTGAAAAAAATTATCAATTTGATTTTCTGGAAAACATTTGTAAAATATCGGTAAAACAAACATTGTTACAAGTGGAATTGGTATGTAATTTATCGAATTTAAAATTGTTGATACAAAGAAAAATCCCCATGTTGTGTACCAAATAAGTATACTTATTTTCGAAACACTAAGCCTATCTTTTTCAAAATTGTAATATAATAAAGCTAATATCCCAATTATCATTATTGTACACAATGATACCCAACGAAATGGTATTACCCATATTTTTGTCCCAGCAGCTATGTCCAGGATAAACAATATTGTAAAAGATATTATTACTACCTTTTCTTTCATATTTCCTGTCATTTTTTTTTCTTTATAGTTAATCAGATTCCTAATAATCTCCATAGGCTAGTTCCTTCTCGATTTATTTGCAAATAGTTTACTTACTTCATCAAACTCAATTTGCATTCTTTCGCTCCAAGTTGAAAAATTTTCTTCTGCAAAACGGGAAGCTTTTTCCCCAAGATATGCTTTCAAATTTGAATCTTCTATTAGTTCTAGCATAATTTCATGCAAGTGATCCACTTCATCAATGTTTAGAAGTTTTCCTGTCTCATTATTACAAATCAATTTCTTTGTATCACCAACATCTAATGTTATAATTGCTTTTCCTAAGCTCATTGCCTCTAGCAACGGATTTCCTACATTTGACAAATCGTATAAAGATAAAAAAACATCACATGCCATCATATATTTATAAACTTTTTCTTGAGGTACAGCTCCAATAAAAATCACATGCTCACGAATCTTTAATTTTTCTGAAAGCTTCTCATACTCTGTTCGATTTTCTCCATCTCCAACAACAATTAACTTCGCAGTTGAATTTACTTCTCTAAGTTTTGCTAAGCCATTAATACTACGATCTATCCTTTTCCATTTTACTAACCTGCTAACAGTTAAAAAACATGTATCACTTTTTGTAATCCCAAGATTCTCTCTAAACTTATTTCGTTCGAAGTCCTTCTTCATAGTTTCAATATCTTCGCTCATTAGACCAACACCATTTCTTAAAAACAGTACATTGCTCCCATAGTTATTGAGTTCTTTTAGGATTCTGTCCCCCTGAGTTCCATCATTTGTCATTATTAGCAAATCAGATTTGTACTTCAATGCTTGATATGCAGGAAAAGTTGCTACAATTGTCCTAAAATTATGCTTTTTTACTCTTACTAAGTTTGTTCCTTGAAATCTTGTAACTAGTGGCAAACAATACTTTTCTGCTATTGATTTTGCAGCTAAAAATCGACCAACTTCATATGAATAAATAATTGTCTGATTTGTCTTTCCTACAATTTGCTTTTTTACCGCCTTGCAAATTTTATTTTTTGCAACTAGCTGATCCAGTATCCTAAATATCACTCCAACTCTTCTTTTCCCAATGTACTTTTTAAATACTGATTCTGTTACAACAATATTATGCTTATCATCTAAGTATGGATATTCTTTGTTTGAGGCTTCATCTGATATAAGGAATACCTCCCAGCCTTCCTCTATATATTTTTTTATTGTTTTAGTAAATGCAGGTCCACCCTGTCCCTTTCCCATTGACCATAATGTTAAACTTGTAATAAATACAATTCTATTTTTCATATTTCCCATCACCTATTCTATGCTTTAGCTTCATATCAAGAATTTCTATATATACATTTTCAATTTTTTTCCCTATCGTATTAGAAGAATATTGTCTTCTGCAGTTTTCTGACATCATTTTTTTATTATATTTTTTTAAATTAATATACATATTTTTCATTGCATTGGCAAAAGCATTCACGTCGTTCAATTCAACTAATACACCATTATCCGAGCTAACTATATCTTCTGGTCCCCCAGATTTAGTTGATATCACTGGTATCCCACATGCGATTGCTTCAATCAGCACTACACCAAAGGTTTCACTTTTTGATGCTAATATAAATATATCTGCCTTATTAAAGTACTCATTTAATAAATGATTAGGTACCTCACCTTTTAAATCTATTTTCCCCTCCAGATTTAAGTTTTGAATCAAATTTTTCAAATTTTCCTCTTCTGGGCCTTTCCCAAAAATATTTAATTGTGCATTTTCATATTTCCTTTGAAAAACTGCGAAGGCTTTAATTACATCACGCATATTTTTGTTATCATTTAGATTTCCTACTGATATAAATGTTGGATTTTGAGTTTTTTCTATTTTTTTATCTATAAAAAAATTGGGGCTTACAATGTTATTAATCGTTACACAATTTGTTCCAAAATGCCTATTAATCACATTGGCTAAGCTAGTACTAACTGCAATTACCTTATCTGATTTACTATATACAAGTTTTGCTTTATCGTATACTTTTAAGTCAATTTCATTTTTGTTTATTTGAGAAGAATGTTCAGTGGTTACCATATTGAAGTTGTATTTATCCTTTATCATTGCAAAGCCGTAGGCAATATTTGTGAAATGCGCATGTACAATATCGATTTTGCTTTCCTCTCTTAGTATATTTTTATATATGTACTTAGAAAAAAAATGGTAAGCAAACTTCATAATACCATCTGGAAGTCTTCCTAATGGTAAGCTAAGTTCATAAACCCTTATTCCTTCCTCAAGATAACTTCTGTACCCCAGTTGTCTCTTTCTTCTAAAAGATCTAAGATCTATAATTACATATATGATTTCATGCCCTAACTTTCTTAAGGCCGTAGCTTGTTCCCATTCAAAAATTCCGTTTAATTTATATTTTTCAGAAGGTTTTCCCCTTGCACCAATCAATATTTTCATAGTTAATTTCTTTCTATTCCTTCGTGTATCTTAATTAATTATTTATTTTATAAAATTTTTATTATATTTTATTGTCGCTTTATTTTGTTTCTATTTTTCAAAGCCTCCTGCAAAATCTGTTGTTGCTACGTCTTTTAACGGTAATTTAACAGGTTTTCCTTCAAATGAGGACTTATAAATTGCAAGTATCATTTCTACTGCATTTCTTCCTGCAACTGCATCAACATAAGGTTTCCTATCTTCTTTGATAGCTTCAATAAAATCTTTCCATAATAAAGTATGTCCGTTTCCATATACATTTTCTGTTTTTTCTTCTAGCCCCGAAAGGTCATCATTTCTATTTTCAAAATCCCATACATCTATAGTGTTTACAGACTTCCCACCTAATTTAGCGGTTCCTTTTTCACCAAATATGTATAATGTCTCTTCTAAGTTTGACGGATATACATTTGTAGTGCCCTCAATTGTTCCTATTGCTCCATTTTTAAACTTAACAATCGCTGTTCCTAAGTCTTCGCATTCTAAGTAGTCATGAAAGGCTTGTCTAGTAACTCCATAGACTTCTTCTACTTCATCGCCCATCATCCACCTCAGAAGGTCTATGCCATGTATACATTGATTCATAAGTGCACCACCATCTTGTGCCCATGT
>CAYJJW010000126.1:0-6518 GCA_964370555.1 uncultured Treponemataceae bacterium
AATACTCTTATTAATGCTCAAGAAAACCTAGAAGTATTTAAAGCCTATGGTTTAAATCAAATAGGGATCTATAAAACATCTTTTGTTAAAGAACATGCCATTCTTTTTAACGAAACACCGGGGGCCGCACACCAAGATAATGGTTTTTGGTTTCAGTGTTTTATGTATGCAAAAAACATCTACTTTGTAGATAAAGCTTTTTATATGCTTAGAAGAGATAACCCTAACTCTTCTGTTCATAATTTAGATAAAAATATGTATGCAGTGTGTACGGATATGCTCCCCTTTGTGCGCGCTACCGTTTTTCTAATTACAATTTTACACTTACTAAGCTTTCAAAAGAAGCAAGTTTAGAGTTTTTATATAAATACAGTAAAGATTTTTTACGCATTAAAAAAAAAAATGAACTTGATAGCTCTTTATATACTGCGTTTGAATGGGAAAGGCTTAATACTATTATTAATAATCCTTTACAGTTTTATAATAATCGCTTTGGCCTAAAAAAAAGTGTAAGTATGGTAAAAACTGTGTTATTGCTTTTAAAAGATGAAGGCATTTTGTTTGTAATTAAAAAAGTTCTTTGTAAACTCAGAATTAAAAAATAAAGGAATTATATATATGCACATAAAAATATCGGTTATTGTTCCGGTCTTTAATGCAGAAAAATATTTAAAAGAATGCATAGATAGCATTATAGCACAAACATTGCGCGAAATAGAAATAATCTGTGTAGATGACGGCTCTACCGATAATTCCTTACACATACTTAAAGATTACGCTTTAAAAGATTCACGAATAGCAATTATCGAACAAAAAAATAAGGGTGCTGGAGCTGCTAGAAATTTAGGCTTAGAATGTGCAAAAGGTGAGTATCTTTCTTTTTTAGATGCAGATGACTTTTTCGAGCCGAGTATGCTTGAAACAATGTATAATAAGGCAAAAAAACACTCAATAGATATAATAGTGTGTAGATCCGATAAATTTTTACAAGAATATGGAATTTTAGAGGAAAACCCTCTTTCTGTTAATGCAAAGCTTTTACCCAATGATGATGTGTTTTGTACAAAAGACATAGAAAAAAATATTTTTAAAACTATGATTGGTTGGACATGGGATAAGCTTTTTTTAGCATCTTTTATAAAAGAACATGGTTTAAAGTTTCAAGAACAACGTACTACCAATGATATGTTCTTTGTGTTTGCAGCCCTAGCTTCATCAAAGAAAATTGCAGTTTGTAATACTATTTTTGTGCACTATAGAAAGGTTAAAAAAGGCTCTCTTTCTGTAAGTCGTGAAAACTCCTGGCATTGCTTTTATGATGCGCTCATTGCATTAAAGGCATACCTCATTGAGCAAAAATTATTTGAACAGTATAAGATAGACTTTATTAATTACGCACTTCATTTTTCGTTATGGAATTTAAACTCACTCTCAGGTAAAGAAAGAGAACTCTTATATAATACTTTAAAGTTAAAATGGTTTAATAATCTAGAAATTAATGGTATAAAAAAAGAACAGTTTTATCATAGAGGAGAATATAATCGGTATAATAAAATACTAATATTTTCATATGAAGACTATGTTCAGAAATTTTTATATTCAAAAAATTTACTTAATACTATTCTATTTGTATTTTATTATTTTTTAGAATATGGTATACTGTTAACTGTAAAAAAAATATATTTTGCTCTAAGGCTTAAAATATTTAAAAGGTTTAAACATGTTTGAAAAATACAAAAAGCACGAATTTCTTTTTGAAGAATTAGTTAAAAGAGATTTTAAAAAAAAATATAAGCGTACAGTATTGGGAGTTGCCTGGAGTGTATTAGGTCCATTATTGCAGCTCTTAGTTATGGCGCTCGTATTTAGTAGAATACTGGGGCGAGAAATTGAGCACTTTATTATCTATCTTTTTTGCGGTAATATTGTATTCTCTTATTTTTCCGAAGCAACAAAAACTGGTATGTCTGCAATTACGGGCAATGCAAGCATTTTTACTAAAATAAATGTGCCAAAATACTTATTTTTGCTTGCAAAAAATATTCAAACCTTTATAAATTTTTTACTTTTATTGGTAGTATTCTTTATATTTGTTGCAATAGATGGTTTACCCTTCACATGGAAGTTTATTTTACTTTTATACCCCATATTCTTTTTAGTGGCATTTAATATTGGTGTCGGTATGATACTATCGGCACTTTATGTGTTTTTTAGAGACATGGAATACCTTTATAATATTTTTACTATGTTATTAATGTATGTATCTGCTATTTTTTATAGCATTACGATGTTTAGTGAGCGTGTACAACTTTTGTTTCATTTAAATCCACTCTATGTATTTATAAGCTACTTTAGAACCATTGTTTTAGATGGAGCTATTCCAAGTATTACAATACATCTTATTATTTTAGGCTATACATTTTTGGTGCTATTAATAGGCGCCCTTATGTATAAAAAATATAATCAAAAATTCTTATATTATGTATAGGGTATAAATATGAATGCTTTAACGGTTAAAAATGTGTCTATTCGTTACATTGTAGGCGATATTAAATCTATAGGTCTTAAAGACTATGTTATAAAAAAACTTAATGGTACTTTTACCCTTAAAGAATTTTGGGCAAATGAAAATATCACGTTTTCTCTTAATAATGGCGATATGCTCGGTATTGTTGGTACAAACGGGGCAGGGAAGTCTACGCTATTAAAGGCGGTTGCAGGCATTATGAGCCCTACAAAGGGCTCTATACGGCTCTCAGGCAGTGTTGTAGCCCTTTTAGAGCTTGGTACAGGTTTTGACGGCGACCTTACGGTAAAAGAAAATGCATACCTTAGAGGTGCTATGCTAGGGTATACGCGTGAATATATGAATAAAATGTATGATGAAATTATAGATTTTGCAGAAATTAAAGAGTTTGAAAACTACGAGTTTAAAAAGCTTTCTTCTGGTATGAAAAGCCGCCTTGCCTTTGCTATTGCATCCCTTATAGATCCTGATGTTCTTATTTTAGATGAAGTTTTAGCGGTAGGGGATGGCGCCTTTAGAAAAAAAAGTGAAGCAAAAATGAAAGAAATTTTAGCAAAAGATGTTACGGCAATTTTAGTTTCTCATTCTATTGAACAGGTTAGAACCCTTTGTAATAAAGCCTTATGGCTTCATAAAGGAAAACAAATTGCATTTGGTGATGTTACAGAAGTATGCGATAAGTATCAAGACTTTTTAGATGGAAAAATAACGCTATAAATTACTATAAAATATGTTTGTTTTTATGGCGTGTTCTTGTCCATACATGTTTAAATGGCCTACGTAATGGTGTTACAAGTAGCCATGTATATAAAGTTACAGGAAAGTGAACATAGTTTAATATTAAAAGCAATCGGTATTTATTATACGTTACCTTTGCTAAATCAGGGTATGCTGCTGTAAGCCATGTATAAAAGCTTTTTGCTCTGTTTCTTCCCCGTTTATTATCTGGGTCTTTAATAAAACTTGCAGCAAAATAGCTCGTTGCAAATTTCTTTAAATTATATAAAAAATATTGTGCAGAAGGCGCACCCATCGTATGCGAATATCGATAGTTTGTAAAGTTTTTTAAGAGTGTTTCCATGTGTTGTATGTATTTTACTTGGTTTTCTAAAGACACGCTTTGGCTTTCTCTTCCAATGGTGTATTGGTACAAAAAGTACGGTAAAATATGAACGGTAGAAACATAACTAAAGGGTAAACAAGCGTACTCTTGGTCATCATAATACACATTTTCAGTTAATACTATATTGTGTTCTCTATATGCATCTGTTTTATAGGTTATACCATGAAACGTACAGCAATTTCCAATTTTATGATATTTTTGTAATAGTTTATTTAGCGATATATCTTCATTGTTATATTTACAAACTGAAGAAAAATCGATGTATTGATTTGTTCCTAAAATAATTTGTTGATACCCTGTAATAACAGCATCTGCTTGTATGTTTACTAGGCTGTCTAAAAATAAATCAAAATTTACTACCCAATCGTCAGCATCTATAACTTTAAAATAGCGCCCCTTTGCAATTTTTATAGCTGCATTAATTGTAGAACCATGCCCACCATTTTCTTTAGAAAGTAAACGTACAATATCAGGATATTTTTCAGTGTATTTTTTTGTAATATTGGCGGTTGAATCTGTAGAGCCATCATCTACAACTATAATTTCAAATTTTTGATTTGTGTTAAATGAAAAAAACGAGGAAAGACATGTTTCTAGATGAGCTTCAGCATTATATGACGGTATAACTACGGTCAATTGCACTAAGCCATCAACGCTATTGTTAGTATACAAAAATATTTCCCCTTTTTTTGATATTTCTCAATTTAAATAATAGCAAAAAAAGAAATATACAAGAATTATTTTACACGATAAAGCAATATATGTCAATAAAAACATACACCCCACAACGCAATAATATCATCATTTTACTCACTTTTATAGGCAAAAAAAGTTAATTCGGGTTAAACCGAGTTAAACTTAGACTATACTAAGATAATCCAAAAATTTCGCTAAAATTATGTATAAAATAGTACAATAATTAATAATATTGTTTAACTTTGCAAGGGTTTTTTGCTGCTTTTTTATCGCAAAAATAACGGCAAAATCTGCAAAAATAGTGCTTAACTTGACTTGTAATAATCATAATGCTATCATTTTATATGCTATAAGGAGTATATATGAAAAATTATATTTGGCGCACGCTTTCAATTATTCTTGTGTTGGTTTGGTCAATTGTGTTTGTTGTCAATAATTATTTAGATGTATTACACAATGCTCCTTCTAATCTTGTTTTACAACATAATATTATAAATGCGTTTCCAATATTGTTATCACTAGTTTTAGTACGATACCCAAAAAACTTTTTTGTGTATGCTGTTATGTGCTGTTTTATGGGAATTAATTCATTAATACTCGGAAGCGGCACCAATGGCTTTTTAATGTATGTACTTGGTTGTATATTTTTGTATAGGATTTCTGTTTTGTTTAAAAAGAAAGGTCTTACAATTCTAATAGGGATAGTTCCAATACTAGCACTTGCATCTCAGTATAGATTAGGGGTTGCAGCCTTATTTGAATCTGCCTTAGATTTATTGTTTTTATTTGTTCTTTTTACTCTAGCGTATGTTGTTTTAAGTGAATGCTTTGAAAACTCTTGGGTAAGTACTAAAGCAAAGGTAGAAAGTGTAGATGATCCCAATATGGTAAGCTTAGCATGTCTTTGCGAAGAAGAGCTTGACATATTGCAAGATGTTTTAAATGGTACAACTTTTTTCGCAATCGGGATGGAAAAAAACAAAAGTGAAAGTAGCATAAAACAACAAATGGTTGTTATTTACCGAAAGCTCGGCATTAGAAAAAAGCAAGAACTCATTGATTTACATAAACAAGGTTTGTTAAAATATCCAAAGCAGGGATAATAGCCTAGATTTTGCAGACATAGTGCTTACATTAGCAAATTTTTCAGGCATAAAAAAAGTGTAATTCCTTGTATTGTAAAGAATTACACTTTTCTCTTTTTGGGTGCCTGACGGGATTTGAATTTGTTTTCCGTGTATTTATTAGTACCTGTATGCCGTTATTTCCTTATAATATCCACAAATAAGGCAACTGAACACATACAGCTACATCCATTTTATATACATTTTTATATACATTTGTTTATTTATCATTCTCAGCAGACAAAGCATTTATCATCGTGCATATCATCTTTCTTTGTTCCATACTTAGATTTAGAAGCTTCTTTGTATTAATTTCATATGCTTTTATTTCTTTTTCTATAAATTTGTTTTCCTCTATAAATGCGTTTCCATCTTTAACAAAACGCTCTGCAGCTGCATCATTATACATATAAGACTGCGGTTCCAAATTAAAATGATGTTTTTTTTCATCAGGTAATGCATAGACTTTTTTTCTTAATTCTGAAAGTATCTTGGATCTTAGTCCTAATATTTTTAATAACTCTTCATATGTATTGTATTCCAAAAACATATCATTAAAATATGCATTACATAATTTTCTCGCTTCCTTTCCTATCTCAATATCTTCGCTTTTAATTTTAGCAATTATATCCAATTTTTTTTGATGCATTCTACCATTATCTTCTTTGAAGTTGTATTTAAATGGGTTATGGTAGTCATGCTCGTCTTCATAATCAGAAACTAAATAGTCGACTGATACACCAAGTACTTTAGCTAACTTAGCGGCAATTGCAGCATTTGGAATCTTTTCCTTTACTCCAATATATCCTTCAAGCGTATTAATTGATATACCAGCTTTTTCAGCTACTTCTTTGAATTTTAGACCCTTGTATTCTATTTCATCTCTCAATCTATCTCTAAATGACATAGTTAATTATAACATATTTTTTAATTATTTCTATTGACTAAAGTGTAATAAAACGTATATAATAAAACAAGTTTAAAAGGACTTTTAGAGCAATGCAAATACTCGGCGTAATTTGGATTGCTTTTAGAGCTATCTCCCTTT
>CAYJJW010000127.1:0-6507 GCA_964370555.1 uncultured Treponemataceae bacterium
TTTTGACAAAGAAAGCACAAAAAAGAAAAAGACAACTTCGTGCTTCAGGTATTTTAAGTGAAGCTGATTCTAAAAAAATCAGAAAACAAATGTTGCCTTACGGCTAGTCAAGTAGGAGAATAAGATGGCAAGAGCTATAGATGGAAGCAAACGTCTTAACAGACGAAAGAAAATTTTAAAATTAGCAAAAGGTTTTCGCGGAAGAAGAAGTACAAACTTTAAAGCCGCTAAAGATGCTGTAACAGCAGCATTGTCTGACTCATACGTTGGACGACGTGATAAAAAAGGCGATATGAGATCTTTATGGATTACTCGTCTTAATGCAGCCGTTCGTGACCAAGGAATCAGTTATTCAAGATTTATTGATGGCCTAAACAAAGCAGGAATTATTATTAACAGAAAAGCTTTGTCAAATATGGCTATTGAAGATCCTACAGCTTTTGCTGCAGTAGTTGAAGCTGCAAAAAAAGCAGTTAACTAATTTTTAGGATTTTACAAACAACAAAAAGGGAATAACTAATTTTACTTTAAAAGAAAAATTGGTTACTCCCTTATTTTTTTACCAAGCAAATTGTACAGACAAGGGGAGAGCATGATTTCTTTAGAACAAATAAAATTACTTGAACAAAAAGTTGAACAAGCATTAAAATCAATCAATCAACTTAAAGATGAAAAAGCAACACTCGTATCTGAAAACGAAGATTTAAAAGCAGAAATTGAGCTTTTAAAAGAACACTGCGCACGATTGGAACAAGACGAAGAAAAAATTGAGCAAGGTATTTTAGGAGTGCTTGATAAACTTAATTTCGTAGAAAACTCAATACATCAAACACAAGAGAATAATGAACTTACAACTCCTTTTAATGAAAGCTCTGAGCAAACATCTCAAAGTAGTACAGAAGAGGCACTATCAACACAGCAAGACTCGATACATGACGAAACAGAAATAATACAACAAGATACAATAAGTGATGAACAAGAATATGAAACCAATACTTATGAGCAACCTCAAGAAGAAATGAATACTCCTTCACAAGGAATGCTTCATCAAGCAGAACAACAATCTCAATTGGATATCTTTTAACTACTATGGGTACATTGAACATTGATATTTTAGGCACATCTTTTTCTATTGAAGCTAAGGAAGACAATGAGTATCTTGAAACATTACTTGCATATTACACCCAAGTAACTAAAGAAGTAAAACTTATGTCTCGAAATACAGACCCAAAAAAAGTAGCCATATTAAGTGGAATTATGATATGCGATGAACTATTTAAAGATAGAGCGAAGGCAGAAGAAATAAAAAAACACTTAGAAACGAATACAACAAATGAACATGTCAACACATCTGACTTACATGAAGCAGAAAGAATTACGCTCAAGATGATACAAGATTTAGATAGGATTATTTCATGACATTTACACTCTGGGTAGATGCCGATTCATGCCCTGTACAGGTGCGAGAATTAATAATTCGTTTTGCAAAAAGACTACAAATAAAAACCATTTTTGTTGCTAATAGGCCAATTCCCCTACCCGCGTTAGAAATTCTTTCAATGGTAATAGCAGATAATTTTCAAGATGCTGCAGACAACTATATTGTAGAAAACTCAACTAATGGAGATATAGCAATTACAAGAGATGTACCATTGGCTGCTCGCTTAGTTGAAAAAAATGTCATTGTACTTAGCGATAGAGGAAAACTGTATTCAGAAGAAAATATTCGAGAAAGTTTATCTTTTAGAAACTTTAACCTTGAATTAATACAAAGTGGAATTCCTGAAATGAAAACTAACGCATACTCAAAGAAAGATTTAAATCAATTTGCAAACCTTTTAGATAGAGAGCTACAAAAAAGATTAAGAGCTTAAACTATCTTTGTTTTTTTTCTTTAAGGAAATATCGATTTCTGTTAGCATTACCGATGAAATTATTATTAAACCTCCAATAACAATACCTGCCCTTAGGGGTTCAAGTCCTAAAAGAATTGAAAAAACACTACCAAATAAGCCTTCTGTACAAAGTATAATACCTACCTTCCCCGGCGGTACAATTTGCTGTGCTTTTGTTTGAAAAAAATAGCAAAAGCAAGTTGAAAACAATGCTTAGTACAGGGTAGGAATAATTCCCTGTTGTAAAGCTGTTACAGTTGTATTTTGAAAATCTACAATAAAAAATACAATCGTAGCAATAACACCTGCCGTGGCTAACTGCAAAAATGTTAATAATTTTGCATCAAGCCCACGTGAAAAAATACCCAAATAAGCAATATGCAAGGCAAATAAAAATGCACATACCAAAACAAGTATATCTCCAATGTTAAAAGAAAACGCTTGATTTGGGCGCAACGTAAGTATGCCAATTCCTATAAGAGTTGTTATTGCTAAAATAAATGTTTTTGTTTTAGGCTTATGTTTTGAAATAATCCAAACTATGAAAGGAATCATTACAACATTTGTAGCTGTTAAAAATGATGCATTAGAAACTGTTGTATTTTCCTGCCCTATTATTTGTATATAAAAACCTAAAAATAATAAAGAACCTGCAACACAGCCATGCAACAAATGCTTTGCATCTATTTTTTTTAATTCTTTTGCGCAAAAACAAACCATGGTTAGAGAAGCGACAATAAAGCGAATACTCATAACTAGAGATTTTGGCATTTGTGCGTTTAGTGCATATTCTGTTGCAATAAAACCGCCGCCCCAAACAATGGCGACAGCAACGAGCATAAGTTCAGCAACTAATTGCTTTTTGTGTGTAGACATATTATTTCCTTTTTAGCTTATTTTAATCTTCAGGGAAAGAAGCGTAAATATTTTCGATATCAGGCAGAATATCCATAAATGCATTTACAACTTCAGGATCAAATTGTTTTCCTGCTTGTGATTTTATTTCTTCAATTACTGATGTATGATCCCATGCATCCTTATACACACGCTTAGAAGAAAGAGCATCATATACATCTGCTAAAGATACGATTCTTGCAGATAAAGGTATATCCTCCCCTTGCATTGGTTCTCCAAAAAGCATAGTAGCAGTTTCACCCATTTTGGCTTTTTCTACATCAATTTTTCCGGGATATCCTTGCCCATCCCATCGTTCATGATGATGAAGTGCTACTTCTAACGCCATATCATCGATAGGAGATTCCAGTGTATCAAAAAGCATAGCACCTATACAGGTATGCGTTCGAATAACATCATATTCTTCAGGGGTAAATTTTCTTGGAAGCTTTAGAATAGTGTCGGGTATACCAACTTTTCCAACATCATGAAGCATTGCTGCAATCTTTAAAATATCTCGATATTTGTTTTTTTCATCTTCCGGTATTGCATGAATATGCGCCCATTGATCATAAATTTCTACAGAACAGCTTGCAACCCTGTTTACGTGAGACCCAGTTTCTTTTGGATCTCTAAAACCTGCCATGCGAATCATTCTCATAACCATTGCACGCGTTAAACGAGTTCTTTCAAGGGCTTTGGTAGCACTAAAGGCAAAGTGTTGTAAATAAAACTCTGCATCATGGTCAAACTCTGTTACAACGTTATTAGAGTCAAGTGGATTAATTATTTGTAAAACACCTAGCACGTCTCCACTACCCGCAATTAAGGGTATAGTTAACATTGCCTTTGTTGTATACCCAGTTTTAACATCCGGATCTTTATTAAATTTATAGGGAGTATCTTCAGGTAAGTGATACACGTCGGGAATGTTTAATAAACTTCTACTTACAACACTGTATCCTGCAATTGATTTTTCATTTACATCAAAGGTAAAAGATGAAAAAGGAATTTTTCTCCTGTTATCTGCTTTTTTTAATTGAGTGTCATTTTGGGCATATTTTATTGTTAATCTGCCATCTTCATATACATAAATAGATCCTGCATCTGCATTCACAATAGAGCGAGCTTCGGTAAGAAGTGATTCCAAAAGAATATCAACGTCTTGTATACCATTTAAAACCCGTTCAGAATCCATAATCTTTTGAAGTTTTATTGCTCGTGAAAGTTTTGATTTTTCAAGCGTAGTTGTTGCAATTGCTGCCAGTTTTTGAGCACATTCTACATCTTCATCGTCAAATACTTTTACAACACCATTAGAATCTTTTATATTAATAATTTGCATTACCCCAAGCACTTCATCTGTCATAGATATGAGGGGCATTGAAAGAATAGATTTAGTAGTAAAGTTAGTTAAAAAATCAACTTGTTTATTAAATTCATATGGTTTATCTTTTTCAATTGTATACGCATCAGGAACATTTACAATACTCCTGCTTGTTACGGTATATCCTGAAATAGACTTTTCATTAACTTCAAATGAAAAATGAGTAAAAGGAACATTTGAATGCCTATTTGATTCATTTTTATTTTGAGCATATCTTATTGCAAGGCGGCCATTTTCGTGAAGATATATTGATGAAGCATCAGCTGAAAAAATAGTTCTCGTTTCATTTAAAAGAGAGTTTAATAACTCTTCAACATCATTAATTTTTGAAAACTTTTTTTCAATATCTGAGATATGCTTTACTTTTTGTTTTTTTGAAGATAGATCAATACTCATCGAGTTGATTATACAAAAAAAATACAAAGTTGTCTATAATATTTTTGAAGTATTTCAATGTATACCTTTTTTTATTAAACTAAAATATAAGGGTCCTGCACCACTTTGACCATCAGGTAAAACATGATAACCAAACTCTGTTTTTTCTGTATTCGGAAGTTGCATGGAAGAGTTTTGTATTATTTCTGCACAGTTTATTTCACAAATCATTGCATTATTAAATTTTTTAGATAGTTTTCGTATTACTTCATCATTTTCAATATTAGATAATGCACATGTTGAATACAAAAGATAGCCATCTTCTTTAAGAATTCTAAATGCAGATGATAATAATGACCACTGAGTAACTGCAAGATTTTTTATTCTGGCAGAAGACCATTGTTGTAAATACTTAGAATCTAAAAAAACATGTCGCTCTGATGAGCAAGGGGCATCTAAAAGTATTGCATCAAAAGAATCCTTTTCTTTTTTGCACATTAACGATCCATCATTAGAAGAAATATTCACCCTACTTCTAATATCTTCAAGAAGATGATTATCAAGCACATGTGAAAGGCGTGTTCTTCTTGCAGCAGAGCGTTCATTACAAAGAAGGCTTGCATCACTATCCATCCTATGAGCAAGTACAAGACTTTTCCCACCGGGAGCTGCACACATATCAAGAATTTTTTTTGAGCCTTTAAGCGGTAATGTATATGCAGCTAGCACACTGGCAGCATCTAAGTAATAACTTTCGCATGTTGTAGGTTTCCAATCTATATATCGTGGTTCCTGCTGAAAAGAATCTTTTAATGCACTCCATCTATCGTTAAAAAGATTTTTATAGTATTCTTCAAAGCCGTCAGGGCCTCGCAAAGTGCTCATAAGCATTCCTCAAAGGCTTTCCAAAGAGGATCAATAATAGGAAGAGGCGCAGTTACAGAAATAATTTCTTTCGTTTTTGGATGCAAAAACTCTAAAATTCTTGCGTGAAGTCTTATTCCTGCAAGCGTATCTTGCCTTCTTGCGCCATACTTTACATCTCCTTTGATATGCATACCAATATGGGCTAATTGCGCTCTTATTTGGTGTGTTCTCCCCGTAAGAAGTTCTATTTCGATAAAGGAATAGTTTTCTCCACAACCAATTGAGCGCCATTGTAAACGAGCGACCTTAGTTTTTCTTTCTTCTGTATTGTATACAAAGGCCTTTTGCTTTTTTGAATCAAACTTTAAATAATGTGTAAGAAGTTCAAAGTTGTCCATTTTAGGAACAATGCCTTCAATAATTGCCCAATACACCTTTTTAACTGTTTTTCGTTCTGTTTGATTATTCGTAAATTGATTTTGTAAAAGGGAAAAAAGATCTTTATTAAATATAAGAAGATTAGCTCCACTTACCGGCCTATCAAGTCTATTAAAACATTGGCAAAACTGAGGAGCGGTATCACCAAGACACACAGTATACACTTCAGGAACGTATATATTTTTAGGATTATTACTTTCTTTTGTCCAAGATTCACAAATTTCGCCTGCTTGTTTATTAAAAACTGCAAGATACTTATCATTATAAAGAATTCTTTGAGGTGAATCTTCAAAATTTGTCATAGTTTTATTCATATTTTTTACCAATAGTTATTATAAAAATCATTACCTAATTTTTTTGCTGTATTAAAATCATCTAATTGTCTCGAAATATTGTATAGGTCAGTAAGTGGCGTTTGTGTAATACCTGCAAAATTACTTTCTTCAACGATTTCGATATTATATAATCCCATTTGAATTTTTGCTTTAATAATTTTTTCAACAGATGAATCTATATAGGAAAGCAATGAGTTATCCTTTTCAACTAAATCGGTTACAATAGGAAGTATATTCCAGTATGCAGGATGTGATATCATTAATACATTTACACCGGCTTTAAGAGCCATAGATATTGCAATCTCTGGAGGATAAC